>CAVLBP010000015.1:0-29737 GCA_963661325.1 bacterium | reverse complement strand
GCGGTCGTAGGATCCCGTTATGAAAATTCGCCTTTGCTATACAAGGAAAATGGCTTTAAAGAGATGGCAAGTGCCGTCAAACTGATCGAAGAGACTTTGGAGATGGATCCCGGCAGCGCGGTCTTAGATGAAGAACGGCGCATCACGGGACAGGCAAAGGGAAGCATCGAAAAGATCGAAAAGAAGAAGGAAAAGAAAAAGCCGCCGCTTTTATACAACTTAGCGGAATTGCAGAATGACTGCTCCAAGTTCTTTAAGATCAGCCCGGATGAGACGCTTGCGGTCGTGCAGGAACTCTACGAAAAGAAACTGGTCACCTATCCGCGAACGGATGCCAGAGTCTTATCGACGGCTGTAGCAAAGGAGATCCACAAGAATATCCGTGGGCTATTAGGGATTCCGGGTGTCCGGGACTACGCGCAGAATATCCTGGATCAGGAGATGTATAAAGGACTTGCCAAGACGCGCTATGTCAATGACAAGCAGATCACCGACCACTATGCTATCATTCCGACCGGTCAGGGATTGGCTGCCCTAAAGGGACTTAATAGCAGGGCAGTTTATATTTATGAGACGATCGTGCGTCGTTTTCTGGCAATCTTTTATCCACCGGCAGAATACGAAAAATTAAATCTTACTATAAAAAGTGGAAGTGAATATTTCTTTGCCTCAGAGAAATATTTAAAAGAGCCGGGATATCTTAGCCTGATGGAATATTCTTTCCGAAAGAAAAAACAGGAAAACGCAGACAGCAAGGATGCAGCATCCGAAAACAGCCCGGAGGAAAATGAGGGCGAAGAGGATGAAAATTTAAACATCAATATGGCGGAAGTGGTCGCTAAGATCAAAAAGGGCGATGAGGTGATGATCGGCAGTATGCAGATCAAGGAAGGTGAGACTTCGCCGCCAAAGCGCTATAATTCCGGAGCCATGATCCTTGCCATGGAAAATGCCGGGCAGCTGATAGAGGACGAGGAACTGCGTTCTCAGATCAAGGGAAGCGGCATCGGAACCTCTGCCACCCGTGCAGAGATCCTAAAGAAACTGGTCAATAATAAGTATATTGCCTTAAATAAAAAGACCCAGATCTACACCCCGACCTTACAGGGAGAGATGATTTTTGATGTCGTGAATGCTTCGATCCCGTCACTTTTAAACCCGGAACTGACAGCAAGTTGGGAAAAGGGATTGACCTATGTGGCGGATGGCGAGATCACGGCAGATGAATATATGGTCAAATTGGAAAACTTTATCAAACAAAAGACGGCGCGTGTGCTGGCAAATAACAATCAATACGCCATGCAGGGCATGTATCGTGCGGCAGCGCAGTTTTATAAGAAATAGGGAGGATGAAAGAAAATGGAACATTGTAAGATCAAAAACATGTATGATCTCAGCCAGACTTTGGCAGCACCACTGCTTGAGACGGTAGATTATCCATGGGAGGCACTGCCAAAGATCGGAGATTTTATCAAGAAGATCGGACCGACACTGGATCCGGCAATCTATGAAGAACGTGGAGAGAATATCTGGATCGCCAAGTCAGTCACCATCGCATCTACAGCAACCTTAAACGGACCGCTGATCATTGATGAGGGGACAGAGGTGCGCCCGGGTGCTTTTATCCGTGGCAATGTCATTGTCGGAAAGGACTGCGTTGTCGGTAATTCTACAGAGTTAAAGAATGTCATTCTCTTTAACGTCGTACAGGTGCCGCATTACAATTATGTGGGCGATTCTGTCTTGGGATTTCATTCACATATGGGCGCAGGATCCATTACCTCCAATGTCAAGAGTGATAAGACCCTGGTTGTGGTAAAGGATCGCTATGATACCAAGGAAGAAATTGCAACAGGATTAAAGAAATTCGGAGCCATGTTAGGAGATTATGTGGAAGTCGGATGCAACAGCGTCTTGAATCCGGGAACGGTCGTCTGCCAACATTCCAACATTTATCCGGTGTCCTGTGTCAGAGGTGTGATCCCGGCAAATTCTATTTTTAAGGACAAGGATCATGTGATAAAAAAGAATGATTGATCTTATCCCTAAAATCGCGGAAAAAGGTCTGGACGAACCATAAAAAATGTGCGAAAATATTCACAGTGTGTTAGTTATTTTTTTAACTAGTCATGGCATAGCGTTAAGATGCATGCTTTATGTATTATGAAAGGAGTCTTATAATGATTTACACAAAGGAAGTTGAAAACATGTGTCCTGTTGCAAAGGGCGCAAAACATGAACCAGCTCCAATTCCTGAAGAAGGAAAATGGGTGCATTCTAAGAAGATTGAAGATATTTCTGGCTTTACACATGGTGTAGGCTGGTGTGCTCCACAGCAGGGTGCATGTAAGTTGTCTTTGAATGTTAAGAATGGTGTGATCGAAGAAGCATTGATCGAGACGATCGGATGCTCAGGTATGACACATTCCGCAGCTATGGCAGCAGAGATCTTACAGGGCAAGACAATTCTTGAGGCATTAAATACAGACCTTGTTTGTGATGCAATCAATACAGCAATGAGAGAGTTGTTCTTACAGATCGTTTACGGACGTACACAGTCTGCATTCTCTGATGACGGACTTGCTATCGGTGCCGGACTTGAAGATTTAGGAAAGGGACTTCGTTCTCAGGTTGGTACGATGTACGCAACCAAGGCAAAGGGTGTTCGTTATCTGGAAATGGCAGAAGGCTATGTTACAGGTATTGCTCTTGATGCTGACGACGAAGTTATCGGTTACCAGTTCGTTTCCCTTGGAAAGATGACAGACTTCATCAAGAAGGGTGATGATGCAAATACTGCTTGGGAAAAGGCTTCCGGTTCTTACGGACGTGTTACACCAGAGCAGGGCGCTGTTAAGATCATCGACCCAAGAGTAGAGTAGTAGAAAGGAGACGTAAGAAGATGGCTTTATTTGAATCATATGAAAGAAGAATTGACCAGATCAATGCTGTTTTAAATAGTTATGGTATCAGCTCCATCGAAGAGGCTGAGAAGATCACAAAGGATGCTGGACTTGACGTATATGAGCAGGTTAAGAAGATCCAGCCGATCTGTTTTGAAAATGCATGCTGGGCATACACAGTAGGTGCAGCAATCGCAATCAAGAAGGGATGCCGTAGAGCCGCTGATGCAGCAGCTGCAATCGGTGAAGGACTTCAGGCATTCTGTATCCCTGGTTCTGTAGCAGATCACCGTAAGGTAGGTCTTGGACATGGTAACCTTGGAAAGATGTTATTAGAGGAAGAGACAGAGTGCTTCTGCTTCTTAGCAGGACATGAGTCATTTGCAGCAGCAGAAGGTGCGATCGGTATCGCTGAGAAGGCAAACAAGGTTCGTCAGAAACCTCTGCGTGTTATCTTAAATGGTCTTGGAAAAGATGCTGCACAGATCATTTCCCGTATCAACGGATTTACTTATGTTGAGACAAAGTATGACTACAAGGAAGCAAAAGTAAATGTTGTATATGAAAAGCCATACTCTGATGGACTTCGCGCAACCGTTAAGTGTTACGGTGCTGATGATGTTCAGGAAGGTGTTGCTATCATGCATATGGAAAATGTTGGTGTATCTATCACAGGTAACTCTACCAACCCGACTCGTTTCCAGCATCCAGTTGCAGGTACATACAAGAAGGAATGCAACGAGATGGGCAAGAAGTATTTCTCAGTTGCATCCGGCGGTGGTACAGGACGTACCCTTCACCCGGACAACATGGCAGCAGGTCCTGCTTCTTATGGTATGACAGATACTTTAGGACGTATGCACTCTGATGCACAGTTCGCAGGTTCTTCATCTGTTCCGGCTCACGTTGAGATGATGGGACTGATCGGTATGGGTAACAACCCAATGGTAGGTGCTACCGTTGCTGTTGCTGTCTCTGTTCAGGAGGCTGCTGACGCTGGCAAGTTCTAAAAATAGACAATAATATCCCGGTTCGGGATCATGGGATCCCCGTGCTGTCTGGCACGGGGATTTTATAGTACACATAAGTATTTTGAGGGAAAGAAAAGGGAAGATCATGGGAGAATCAAAAGTATATTTCACATCTTTTAAAACAACAGAACATGAAAATCTGATCCAGAAACTGCATCGTCTCATGAAGCAGGCTGGATTTGAAAACATTGATTTTAATGAAAAATATGTTGCCATCAAGATCCATTTTGGAGAATATGGAAATCTTGCGTTTCTTCGTCCGAATTATGCCAAGGTGGTAGCAGATTATGTCAAGGAACTCGGCGGAAAGGCATTTCTTACAGATTGCAATACCCTTTATGTCGGCAGTAGAAAGAATGCACTGGATCACTTGGATACAGCCTATGTCAATGGATTTTCGCCCTTACAGACTGGCTGCCATGTGATCATTGGTGATGGTTTAAAGGGAACGGACGAGACCATCGTCCCGATCGACGGGGAATATGTAAAGGAAGCCAAGATCGGACATGCCATTATGGATGCCGATGTCTTTATTTCTCTGACACACTTTAAGGGACACGAAATGGCAGGCTTTGGCGGCGCGATCAAAAATATCGGTATGGGCTGTGGATCCAGAGCCGGTAAGATGGAACAGCACTGTGAAGGTAAGCCGAGTGCAGATAAGGATCTGTGTGTGGGCTGTGGTGCCTGCAGTCGTATCTGTGCGCATGGGGCGCCGATCATTGCAAACGGTAAGGCGACTATAGATCATGATAAGTGCGTGGGCTGTGGCAGATGTCTGGCAGTCTGTCCAAAGGATGCTATTACGGCAGATTTTGCGGATTCGATCGCAATGCTCAATTATAAGATGGCAGAGTATGCCTATGCCGTATGTAAGGACAGACCGTGTTTCCATGTGTCTTTGATCTGTGATGTTTCACCGAACTGCGATTGCCATGCGGAGAACGATATTCCGATCATTCCAAATATCGGTATGCTGGCATCCTTTGATCCGGTGGCATTGGATCAGGCATGTGCGGATCTTTGCAATAAAATGCCTGCTATGTCCGGTTCCGTTCTGGAAGAAAACGAAAAGAAGTTATCGGCTGAGGTGCATGAACATTGTGGGCACGATCATTTCAAGATGACACACCCGGATACCGAGTGGGAGTCCTGTCTGGATCATGCAGAGAAGATGGGGCTTGGTACGAGAGCCTATGAATTGGTGCAGGTGTAGGATATGAGTTACTTAATAGCAGAAACCACAAAAGAAGATAGAGAGAGAATTGTGGCGGAATCACTGGGAAATATTGAGGCAAGTTGCGATGGCTGTATGTCAGGACTGGCTGAGATGTATCAGGATTACATTGACGGGAAAAAGGAACTGCGCGAGATCAATATGGAATTTAATGCGCGCTATGTAAAAGATGATGATATGCCGGGAAGATCCGGGTGTATGTACTTATAGGGTGCAAAAGGAGACAGGAAGCATATTTAAAGCAGTATCGTTAAGAAATAAACTTATCTTTACAAGTCAAAAAGTTGTGTTTTATACTTAATGCAATAACAAAAAGAAAGAGGGGATGGCATATGAAATATGCAAAAGTTGTTGTTGCAGGCGGCGGTGTTTTAGGTAGTCAGATTGCATTTCAAGCAGCATATTGCGGCGCGGATGTTACTATCTGGCTGCGTAGTGAGGGATCCATCGGACGTACACAACCCAAACTGGATGGTTTGAAGCAGACCTATACGGATGCTATTAGGCACATGGCAGATGGCACAGGCGATTGGTGTGCCGGTATAGCAGATGTGGATGACTTTGATCAAGAAACATGTCTTGCAAAGGTGGAGAAGGCATACACAGGGCTTCGTTTGGAACTGGATATGCAAAAAGCGGTGGCGGATGCGGATCTGGTCATTGAGTCTATGGCAGAAAATGAAAAGGATAAGATCGCCTTTTATGAAAAATTGGCACCGCTTCTGCCGGAAAAGACCGTTCTTGTAACGAATTCTTCGACCTTACTCCCGTCTATGTTTGCAAAATATACAGGTAGGTCGGACAAATATCTGTCTCTGCATTTTGCCAACTCTATCTGGAAAAACAATACAGCAGAAGTTATGGCGCAGGCACAGACGAATGAAAAATATTTTGACGATGTCATGGCATTTGCTAATGATATCCGCATGATTGCGCTTCCGGTTCGAAAGGAAAAGAGTGGATATCTGCTTAATTCTATGCTGGTACCGTTTTTGCTGAGCGGTCTGGATTTATATGTATCCGGGGTATCAGATCCGCAGAGCATTGATATTGCATGGACAAGAGGAACGGGAGCACCTAAGGGACCATTTCAGATTTTTGATACGGTAGGGCTCAACACGGCATATAATATCGTGCATCAATATCAGAGTGTGCCGGGATTGTTTTCACCATTTTTGAAAAAGATGATGATGCCATACAATTTTAAGAAAATGGAAGAAGTCTTGAAAAAGTACATTGATGAAGGAAAATTAGGCATATCATCCGGGGAAGGCTTTTATAAGTATTAAAACAAGGGTTATATGTCAGCGTAAGTATTAGAAATACCGTCTTTCATAAATCAGAACAATACATTTTTGTATTTCTGTAATCGTAGAGGATAAGATTTGGAAAAGGAGAAAGAAAATAAATGACTTTAGAGGAAGCAGTAGCATATTTAAAAGAACAGGACTTAGCCGATCTGGCAGTCGGCACTTATGAAGTGGATGGAGATTTCTATTTTATGATCCAGGAGTATGAGACCAAAGAAGCGGCAGATTGCCGTCTGGAAACCCACAAGAGATATACCGACATCCAGTGGATCATTTCCGGCGAGGAAGCCATTGATACGGTAAATGTGGCAGGGCTTACCGTAGAGGAGGCTTACGACGCAGACCGTGACGTGGCATTTTGGCAGGAACCGGCAGAAATGTGCCATATGGTATTATCTTCCGGATCCTACGCGATCCTGCCACCGAGCATCGCACACAAGCCGGGCATGCGTGCAGGAAGTCTGGCATCCCCGGTCAAAAAGTGTGTGGGAAAGGTACGCGTTCACTAATTACCAGACCTCGCCCGGGTACTTTAAGTTCCAGTCTTTACGGATCTTTGTCATGATATCCATGACATCTTTGGACTGGGCAAGGCGCATGATGCTATCATCCCCGGAGAGGATGGCATCTTCCATGTCCTTCATCTCATAATAGAGGGCATTTGCCGTCTGACCGGCGCAGATCTCGCGTCTGTCTCCACTTGTGGCATCAACGATAAAGGCTTTATCGGCTCGTGGATATTCCATGATCTCGATATAGCCTTTTTCTAAACTGATCATGGCGCGTTTTGGCTGCTTGGAATGCATGGATAGGGCTACGGTAGCCATCTGCCCCAGATCATTTTGCAAAAGCATGGTTGCCTGCTCATCAGAGCCGGTCGGGGAAGGCAGCCATTGACTGATGACCTGATCCGGTGTCTTTTGCATAAAACTACGGACGATGGAGAGGGCATAGACCCCGATATCCAGCATAGCGCCGCCCGCAAGATCCATATTAAAAAAGCGGTTTTTCATATTATATTCTTTAAAACTTCCAAAGTTGACGGTGATCATCTGGACTTTGCCGAGTTCGCCGCTTTCTACGATATGCCACAATTCTTTATAAAGTGGCATATGCCAGATGGTCATGGCTTCCCCTAAGACCAGATTTCTTTCCTGGGCAAGTGCCATGGCTTTTTCCAGTTCCAGACTGTTTAAGGTGATCGATTTTTCTACCAGCAGATGTTTGCCGTGGAGGAGTGCTTTTTCCATAAAAGCATAGTGGGTATTATGGGGTGTTGTCAGATAGATGATATCTACATTTTCGTCGGAAAAGACATCATCAATCTTGTCGTAGACCTTTGTTACATGATATTGTTCCGCAAAGGCAAGGGCTTTTTCCTGTGTGCGGTTGGCAACACCGTAAAGTTTTTTGTCCATTTTTTGCAGTGCCTGTGCCATTTCATTGGCGATCACGCCGGTACCGATCACTGCCCAGTTCAGTTCTTTCTTCATTGGAAATCAACCTCCTTTTTGTATCTTCGTGCTTATTAAATCACAAAATAAAAGGGGATGCAAGGCAGAGGATAAATGCGCTATAATATACAGGCATGAAAATACAGGATAAAATTAGTGATAGGAAAAAAGTATGAGTAGATATAAAAAACCAAAAAGAAATAAGATGACAGCGACCGCCATGGCGATCGTGGCACTTTTGATCGGTATGAATCTGGGGCGTATGGGGCAGGATACCACAGACCAGAAACTTCCCAACGGCGTTACGACACAAGTGGGAACAGACAAGTTGAGCGATATACCGGACTATAGCGGAGACCCTTATGTAGTCTTAGGGGACAATGTGCCGGATTTTACGGAGGTAGAAAAGCAGACCACCGAGGCATTTACCTACTATGGAGATCTGGATGAATTGGGAAGATGTACGCTGACATTTGCCAATGTCTGCCCTCAGACACAGCCGACCGAAAAGCGAGGAGAGATCGGACAGGTGCGGCCGAGTGGCTGGCATACGGTCAAGTATAACGACCTGATCGACGGCAATTATCTGTATAACCGATGTCATCTGATCGGTTATCAACTGACCGGGGAAAATGCCAATGAAAAGAATCTCATCACAGGTACACGCTATCTGAATGTGGAGGGTATGCTGCCTTTTGAAGATATGGTGGACGCTTATGTGGATGAGACCGGAAACCATGTTTTGTACCGGGTAACACCGAGCTTTTCGGGAGACGATCTTGTGGCGCGGGGCGTGCACATGGAAGCATGGTCGGTAGAGGATGCGGGGCAGGGTATCTGCTTTGATGTCTTTTGCTATAATGTGCAGCCGGGAATCATCATTGATTATGCGACAGGAGACAGCCGGAGGAACTGATCAGTAGGTTGAGACAGTCATCACTTTTTGTTATAATAAAACTTGTTTTTATGTTTTGGAAGGGGAGACTTGTAAACGCCGTTTAAAATTGAAAGGAGATTAAATGAAAAAAGACGTATTACATCCAAGAAACTTTATAATGCTTACGATTGCAGGTCTGATCAATGCTTTTGGCGTGACCTGCTTTTTATACCCGGTCAATCTTTACGACTCCGGGATTTCGGGCACTTCTATGTTATTGGCGCAGATGACACCGGACTATCTGTCTTTATCTGTGTTTCTTTTACTTCTAAACTTCCCATTGTTTTTATACGGTTATAGGAAAATGGGGATTTCTTTTACCCTGTATTCGGTCTATGCCGTTTTTATCTATTCCATGGGAACCTGGATCATTACAGATATTTTACCGGTGGATGTGACCATTGCATCTCCTTTGGCAGAACAGGATATCCTCTTATGTGCTATTTTTGGCGGACTGATCTCCGGTATTGGCAGTGGACTGACCATACGTTATGGTGGAGCCATTGACGGAGTGGAGATCCTCGCCATCCTTTTTGCAAAAAAAATTGGTATGACAGTTGGAACTTTCGTTATGGGCTACAATGTTATCTTGTATGTTTTTGCCGGTGTTGTCATGGATAGTTGGATCCTGCCACTGTACTCCATTATTACCTATGCGATTGCCCTAAAGGCAGTAGACTTTGTTGCGGAAGGTCTGGACAAGGCAAAATCCGTCATGATCATCACCAACCATCCCGATAATATCTGTCAGGCACTATCGGAAGAATTTGGCAACGGGATCACGCTTTTGGGAGCCAAGGGCTACTATTCGGACAAAGATAAGACCATGATCTATTTTGTGGTCAACCGTTTCCAGATCAATAAGGTGAGACAGATCGTGCAGGAACAGGATCGGCATGCCTATGTGACGATCACGGAGGTATCGGATGTACTGACGCATGAGGAGGCGTAAAAGATGGCGGTGACTTTACATTTTTTGCCAAGAGACCATTGGATGAACGATCCCAATGGATTTATCTACTACCGGGGCAAATACCACATGTTTTATCAATATTTTCCCTACGAAAGCCGTTGGGGGACCATGCATTGGGGGCACAAGACCTCGACAGATCTGGTGCATTGGAAGGATGAGGGAATCGCCTTATATCCCAGCAGGGATTTTGATTGCAATGGCTGTTTTTCCGGGTCTGCCATAGAGATCGATGGAAAAATGTATCTATACTACACTGCTATTATTTATGCATCCATGGATCCGTCCAATATCCATGTGAGCGGCAGTGGACTGATCGCTTGTCAGGCAATGTTGGAAAGCCCGGATGGTATGCATTTTCCGGCGGAAGAAAAACGCATTATTATCCCGACGTTTACGGAAAATGAGGTCGGCCACCCCGGCGATACCAGAGATCCAAAAGTCTGGCAGGAAAAGGGGCAATACTTTATGGTCTTAGGCAGCCGCAAGGGGGAACAGGGAAATATCTTGCTCTATAGCAGCAGGGATGGGCAGCAATGGACATTTGCTTCTGTGATCAGCGATGAGAGGATCAAGAGCCATACCTGGGAATGTCCGGATATTTTTTCCATAGACGGAGAATATTATTTGATCATGTCGCCCATTGGCATAGAAAAGACCGGGACAAGTTATCCCAATCAGTCAGTCTGGACAAAATTGTCCTTTGATTCGGATAAAAAGCAGGCGAAGATCCTGTCCGAGCCACGTTTCATAGATTATGGCATGGATCTGTATGCACCGCAGAGTACGCTGGATGAAAAGGGCAGACGTCTTGTCATGGCATGGATGCGTATGCCGCGTCCGCTTGCAGATGGCAGGATCGGTATGCTGACCTTTCCGCGTCTGGTCAGGCAAAAAGAGGGAGACTTGCGTTTTGGACTGCATCCGGCGGTCGAGAGCCTTTTTAGTATAGAATTGCAAAAGCAACAGGCAGAAGATATCCTGCGGGATCAAAGACCATTAAAGATCAGTCTGGATCTTTTGGAGGGAGCGCAGATAGATATCGGGGGCTTTGAAATTCGCTTTTGCCAGGAAAAGATCTATACGGATAGAAGCAAGGTATTTGCCATAGAAAAAGCAGATCTTTTTGGCGAGGAAGCCTTGGTGGGAAGGGAGTTTTGCACACCAGTCTTGCAGGATGGCAGACACCTGGATATCTATGTGGATGCAAATATTATAGAAATTTATGTCAATCAGGATGAGTATGTCCTTTCCAATATCGTGTATGATCTGGGAAGCCAGATATTCGCACAGGACGTGGAAAAGATGGCTTATTTTGGGCTGGATGCGTGAAAACCGGCATACAAGGGAGAAAAGAAATGAAGCATTTTCGTGTACATCATATTATGTGTACCAATTTATATCAGGGCTATGGTTACAGCGGGGCATTTTGCCAGAATATGACTAAGATGGTCACATGGTTAAGAGATCACGCAGACGAGCCGCTTTTACTGGTGAGTGATCCGGATGAGATCTGTAAAAAATGTCCGAATCTGGTGGAGGGCAAATATTGTGGGGATGCGACCAATCATGTCAAGAGCAAGGATCAGCATCTGCTGGAACCCTTGCATCTGATAGAAGGGCAGACCTACACATATGGACAACTCATGCAGCAGGCAGACAAGTATCTGACAAAAGAAGTTTTTGAGGCATCTTGCAGTAAGTGTGAATGGTACAAACAGGGGCATTGTCATTATGAAGATTTCAGATTTTGCTGATCTTGGGCTGGAGCAGATCCCACTTGCGGATACGGAGGAAGCAGATACCAAGATCAAAGAATACTACGCCTCTTTGAGTCTTGCCAGAAAAGAAAAGGCGGATGCCATCAAACATCAATCTTCCCGTAGGCAGAGCATTTGTGCCGGCCATCTTTTGGAAGATATGCTAAGAACTAGGGGGCTGTCTGCACCTTTTTCCTATGGCATGTCGGAGCGGGGAAAACCTTTTTTAGAGGGCATTCAATTTTCCTTGTCACACACGAAAGGCTGGTGTGCCTGTATCGTGGCGTATCAGATGGTGGGCGTGGATGTTGAGATGCTGGGACGCTATCGGGACAGCCTGTGCAGGCGTTTTTTAACCAAGGCAGAGAATGCATTTTTAGAAAAGGTTACCGATGTGGATTTTTACTTTACCCTTCTTTGGACCTGCAAGGAAGCCCTGGCAAAGTGTCTGGATGCGCCACTGGAAGAGGTATGTCAAAACTGCGATATGAGTTCGCTTTTACAGACCATACAAGAAAAGCCAAAGGAGCAAGTCGGCAGAGAACTTGGCAGGCTCATTTATGGCGGATATCAAATAGATTTTGAGACAGTATGCTTAACAGATGCGGTTGTCACATATTGTCTATGTCAAGAAGAAAAGAGAGAGAAGATGAAAAAGATATGCATGATCGCTGTTGGCGGAACGATCGCTTCGGTAGAGACAAAAGAGGGATTGCGGCCGGAGATCACGTCAGAGGAGATCCTGACCTATATACCGGAAGTTTCCAAGATCTGTCAGATCGACGCCATTCAGTTATTTAATATCGACAGCACCAATGTCTATGCCAAGCACTGGAAGGCACTGGTTTCCTGTATTGAGGAACATTATGCTGCCTACGATGGCTTTGTCGTGACCCATGGGACGGATACGCTGGCTTATACAGCGGCGGCATTGTCCTATTTTATCCAAAACAGCAGAAAGCCTATTGTCATCACGGGATCCCAGGTGACGATCGCGGCAGAAAATACGGATGCGCGAGATAACCTGCTCAATGCTTTTATCTATGCGACGGATGACCGTGCGTGTGGTGTCCATGTGATCTTTGATAATAAGGTTATCTTGGGAACGCGGGCAAGAAAGTCCCGGACAAAAAGTTACAATGCCTTTTCCAGCATTGATTATCCTCAGGTTGCGATCTTTCGCAATCACCGTCTGGTCTTTTATATTGAGGAACCAAAGCCGGAGGGCAATCCTATTTTTTACCATGATTTTTCGGCGCGGGTATTTGTTTTGAAAATGATCCCGGGGATCGATCCCGCCATCTTTGATTACCTGAAAGAACACTACGACGCGGTCGTTCTGGAGAGTTTCGGTGTGGGCGGTGTGCCATATTACGGTGACCATGCCTTTGAGGCAGCGATCAGCAAATGGACGCAGGAGAAAAAAGTCCTGGTTGTCACCACCCAGGTGGCGCATGAGGGCAGTGATATGGAGGTCTACGCGGTGGGGCAGACCATCAAGCAGAAACTGTCTTTGATCGAGGCTTTTGACATGACAACAGAAGCGATCGTGACCAAATTGATGTGGATCTTGGGCATTACCAGAGATCCGGATGAGATCGCTCATATATTTTACACGCCTGTCGAAAAAGATATTTTATTGTAATATTGCACAAATTTCATCATAGAATTTCGTTGACAAAACGAAGTGTTGTGCTAGAATAATTTTTAAGCGTGAGACGGACAAGTGTCTGTCTGCAAATGACAGAGGAGAGGTTTTTTCGTATGAGAAGTCAGGTAATGTCCATTTTGGTAGAAAATACACCGGGTCTTTTGAGCCATGTATCTGGGCTTTTTAGCCGCAGAGGCTACAATATCGACAGTTTTTCTGCCGGAGTGACAGCGGATCCGAGATTTACCAGAATTACCATCGTTGCAAGCGGTGACGAACTGATCTTAGAGCAGATCGAGAAGCAGCTTGCCAAGTTAGAGGATGTGGTAGATGTCAAGATCTTAGAGCCGGGTTCATCCGTTACGAGAGAACTCATGATCGTCAAGATCTCCGCTAAGGCTGAGGATCGCCAGTCGGTACTCACCATTACGGAAATTTTCCACGGCAAGGTAGTGGATGTGACCCATGATTCCATGGTCATTGAGGTTACCGGCCATCAGGACAAGTTACAATCATTCTTGGATATGTTAGCTGATTATGAGATTTTGGAATTGGCAAGGACAGGTCTTACCGGTCTGACCAGAGGTACTAAGGATGTTGTTATAATTGAGTGATATTAAAGGAGGAAAAAAGATGTCACAGGAAGCAAGAATTTTTTATCAGGAAGACTGTAATTTATCATTGTTAGATGGTAAGACGATTGCAGTCATCGGCTATGGTAGCCAGGGTCATGCCCATGCATTGAATGCAAAGGAGTCAGGATGCAACGTGATCATCGGTTTGTACGAAGGCTCTAAGTCTTGGGCAAAGGCTGAAAAGCAGGGATTTGAAGTATATACAGCAGCAGAAGCTGCAAAGAGAGCAGATATCATTATGATCTTGATCAATGATGAGTTACAGGCTGATATGTATAAGAAAGACATCGAGCCAAACTTGGAAGAGGGCAACATGCTGATGTTCGCTCATGGTTTCAACATTCATTTCGGATGCATCAAGCCACCAAAGAATGTAGATGTTACTATGATCGCTCCTAAGGCTCCGGGTCATACCGTTCGCTCTGAGTATCAGGCAGGAAAGGGTACTCCTTGTCTGGTTGCTGTAGAGCAGGATTACACAGGAAAGGCTCTTGACATGGCACTTGCTTATGGTCTTGCTATCGGCGGCGCAAGAGCAGGTCTTTTGGAGACAACCTTCAGAACAGAGACAGAGACAGACCTCTTTGGTGAGCAGGCAGTTCTTTGTGGTGGTGTTTGTGCACTGATGCAGGCAGGTTTTGAGACACTTTGCGAAGCAGGTTATGATCCAAGAAATGCATACTTTGAGTGTATCCATGAGATGAAGTTGATCGTAGATCTGATCTATCAGTCAGGATTCGCAGGTATGAGATATTCTATCTCTAACACAGCAGAGTACGGTGATTACATCACAGGACCTAAGATCGTTACAGAAGACACCAAGAAGGCTATGAAGCAGATCCTTTCTGACATTCAGGATGGTTCATTTGCTAAGGAGTTCTTACTGGATATGTCACCAGCAGGTCGTCAGGTTCACTTCAAGGCTATGAGAAAGTTGGCTTCTGAGCATCCTTCAGAGAAGGTTGGTGAGGAGATCCGTAAACTTTACAGTTGGAATAACGAAGAAGACAAGTTGGTCAACAACTAAGTCGGCTTTACATAAAAAGACAGTGCGCACGTCGCACTGTCTTTTTTTATTCTGCAAAACCGGGCGATGCGTCATCAGATATAGAGGGGAGCAGAGACGCCCTGTTCTGCGACAGTTTTCCTGTTCCTCCTGCGGTGCCCCTTCTCAGCCCTCCCCCCTGCCATCTGCTCCCGCGAAGGTTGCTGGCGCATCGCCTAGCCACGGCAGAAATCAAGAAAGCAGGACAGCGCATCGTTTTGCAGATGTGTCTTTTTGTAGGCAAAGCCGACATCACGCTTGTGGATGGGAATATCAAGCGGAATCTGCTGCAACTGTCCGTCTGCCAGTTCTTCCTGCACAAAATTTTTGATGACACAGGCAACACCGACACCGATCTTGGCAAACTCGATCAAAAGATCCATATTGGAGATCTCAATATAGTCCTTGGTCTGGATCTGGTTCTTGGCTAAATAATCGTCAATGTACTGGCGGGTCATATTATTTTTATCGAGGAGCATGAGGGTGGAGGATTCTAAGATATCCCGCGTGGAGGTCATATCCTGGGGAAGATGCGACATATAGGTGGAAGTCGCTACAAAGATGTCCTCGATCTCCACTAAATTCTCATAGATAAAGCCGGTCTTATGTTCCGGCATGCCGACCAGTCCGATATCAATGGCATCATCGGCTAACATCTTGAGAGTTTCATTGGAGGACTGACAGCGGATGCGGATATTGATCTGCGGGTGTTCCCGGATAAAGGCGGACAGGTAGGGAAGCAGGAGATATTTGCAGAGGGTCGTACTGACCCCGATATGCAGGGTACCGCCATCGGTTCGGTTCAGTGTCTCTAACTTGGTCTCAGCACTTGTGATCGCCGTGAAGGCGGTGTCTAAATGCTGAAAGAGGAGTTGCCCTTCCGGTGTCAACCGAACCCCCTTGGAATTACGCAAAAAGAGGCGGGTATGGAGGGAGTCCTCCAGTTTCTGGATAGATTTGCTGATGGCTGGCTGGCTGATATATAATTGGTTGGTGGCTTTGGAAAAACTTCCGGCCTTGGCAACTTCATAAAAAATGTGATAAGCAGATAGTGGATTGTTCATAGTATTTCCTTTCTGAAAGTATATAACCTGTAGTTATAATAAATATATTTAATATGTATTTCTATTATATATACTTTCGTGGTAAAATCAATATTGAACAAAAGAAAACTGCCTGGGATATGAGGTATGGCTGCAAACGTATCTGGCATCACAGGCAGGAAAATCAGACATAAGAACACATAAGTATAGATCAAGAGGAAAAAGGAGGAAAATGTCATGGGAATGACAATGACACAAAAAATTCTTGCGGCACATGCCGGATTGGATTCCGTAGTGGCAGGACAGTTGATCGAGGCAGATCTGGATCTGGTACTGGGCAATGATATCACCTCACCGGTAGCCATCCATGAGATTGAAAAAATGAAAGTCGACGGTGTATTCCACAAGGACAAGATCGCACTTGTCATGGATCACTTTGTACCAAATAAGGACATCAAGTCCGCAGAGCATTGCAAATGCGTGCGCGAGTTTGCATGCAGAAATGAGATCACCAATTACTTTGATGTCGGAGAGATGGGTATCGAACATGCCCTTTTGCCGGAAAAAGGTTTGACTGTAGCCGGCGATGTCATCATCGGAGCAGACTCACACACCTGTACCTACGGAGCGCTCGGCGCATTTTCTACCGGTGTGGGAAGTACAGATATGGCAGCAGGTATGGCGACCGGAAAGGCATGGTTCAAAGTACCGTCAGCCATCAAGTTCAATCTGGTTGGCAAGCCAAATAAATACATCAGCGGTAAAGATGTGATCTTGCATATCATTGGTATGATCGGTGTGGACGGCGCACTTTACAAGTCCATGGAGTTTGTCGGCGAAGGCATTCAGTACTTATCCATGGATGATCGTTTTACCATTGCAAACATGGCGATCGAAGCCGGTGGAAAGAACGGTATCTTCCCGGTTGATGATCTGGCAAAGCAGTATATGGCAGAGCATTCCAAGAGAGATTACAAGGTTTATGAGGCAGATGAGGATGCTGTTTATGATGAAGAATATACGATCGATCTTTCTGCCTTAAAGTCAACGATCGCATTTCCACATTTGCCGGAAAATACAAAGACCATTGACGAGGTTGGCGATATCAAGATCGATCAGGTCGTGATCGGATCTTGTACCAACGGTAGATTTGAGGATTTAAAGACAGCGGCAGAGATCTTAAAGGGCAAGAAGGTAAAGAAGGGCTTACGTGTTATCGTGATCCCTGCAACCCAGCAGATCTATCTGGATGCCATGGAAGCAGGTTTCATCCGTACCTTTATCGAGGCTGGTGCCATTGTCAGTACACCGACCTGTGGTCCGTGTCTGGGCGGTTATATGGGCATTTTGGCGGCAGGCGAACGATGTGTATCAACAACCAACCGAAACTTTGTCGGACGTATGGGACATGTGGATTCCGAAGTATATCTGGCAAGCCCGGCAGTGGCAGCGGCAAGTGCTTTGACAGGTAAGATCAGCGGACCGGAAAACGTATAAGAGGTGATAATATGAAAGCAGCAGAAGGAAAAGTATTTAAGTTTGGCGATAATGTAGATACCGATGTTATTATTCCGGCGAGATATCTGAATTCATCAGATCCAAAGGAACTGGCAACACATTGTATGGAAGATATTGATGCAGATTTTGTGAAAAAGGTGACATCGGGTGACATCATTGTAGCAACCAAGAATTTTGGATGCGGTTCATCCAGAGAACATGCACCGATCGCGATCAAGGCAGCCGGTGTTAGTTGTGTGATTGCAGAGACATTTGCGAGGATCTTTTACCGCAATGCCATTAATATCGGACTTCCGATCGTAGAGTGCCCGGAGGCAGCAAAGGATATTTCGGATGGCGATGAGGTATATGTAGATTTTGACAGTGGTCTGATCACCAATAAGACAACCAATAAGACCTATCAGGGACAGGCCTTCCCACCATTCATGCAAAAGATCATTGACTGCGAGGGACTGGTCAACTACATCAATCAGAAATAAAAATGACCCGGTCTGATCAACAGATCGGGTCAAGTTATATGACAAAGGAATCAATAAAGTCCAGATAAGTCTGGGAGAGTTTTAAGGCAGAGTAAATATCGGCATATTCATGGGCAGACAGGTCAGCGATGTAGTTCTGGATAAAATTCTTTTGGATGCCGTGATTTCTTGCATAGTCGACCGCCTTATTGTAGGCAATGGCTGCTTTGATCTCTGTTGTATATTTTCCGATGATGACATCGCCCTTGAGGTGGAGTTTGGCAACAAAGATGTGTTTGCCCTTTTTCTCCGTCTGGGTGATGCCGTGATAGGCATTGATGATGCGGATATTGGTATAACGGTAATCGGTCGGATCACCGTTGACAAAGACATAATCCCGCCCGGCAACGCCGTAATTCTTGATGCCGTAGCGTTGGGCGATATTGTATTGCATGCCATAGTCATTGACAAAGAGGTGATTGCCGCGCCGCATGATCTTATGGCTGGAATAGTAGAAAAGATCGTCATTGTCAAATTTGAGATCAAAATCCGCTTTTAAATAGTAGGAAAAAAAGCCATTTTGCAGATAGATCGGTGTTTTGATATACATGCCGTGATCCCGGAAGTTCAAAAGGCTGATGGCTTTTTCAAAGGAAAGATGGCAGATGTGGGAAGTATAGTTTTCTGGCGTGATCGCAGGGCTGGATAAAATGTCCATGGCTTCCTGATAGATGGCGTGGGCGATAGCAGCATCAGAAGAAGAACCAAGGCTGATATGCTTGGCATGATAAGTCAGGCTGGCACGATAATAAAGAGAGCCGTCTTTTTTTGAGGTTTGATATACGCCGGTTGACATAAAATCCTTCCTTTCACTATTTATATAGCATTTATTATAGCATAAGGGTCTGGATTTGAGAAATCCTACATTGACACGGCTTTTGGGTATAACGTATAATGGGAATCAGCGTAGTGACGTGTCAAAGTTACAAACGAAGTGAGTGAAGAAAAAGGAAGAGGTAAGAAAATGGAATTACAGTATGTGAGCACAAGAGATGCATCTGAAGTGGTGAGCGCATCACAGGCGATCTTGAAAGGATTGGCAAATGGCGGCGGATTGTTTGTCCCGACCTTTATTCCAAAATTGGATGTGAGTCTGGAAGAACTGAGCAAGATGACTTATCAGCAGACTGCTTATGAAGTCATGAAACTCTTTTTGACAGATTTTACCAAGGAAGAGTTACAAAACTGTATCAACCGCGCTTATGATGCCAAGTTCGACACGGAGGAAATCGCACCTTTGGTATATGCGGACGGCGCTTACTATCTGGAATTGTTCCACGGATCTACCATTGCCTTCAAAGATATGGCATTATCTATTTTGCCACATTTGATGATCACATCAGCCAGAAAGAACCGGATCAAAAATGACATTGTCATTCTTACAGCGACCAGCGGGGATACCGGAAAGGCTGCTCTTGCCGGATTCGCAGGCGTAGAGGGTACCAAGATTATCGTATTCTATCCGAAGGATGGTGTCAGCCCGATCCAAAAACAGCAGATGGTGACCCAGACAGGAGATAACACACTGGTTGTTGGCATTGATGGCAATTTTGATCAGGCACAGACAGGTGTGAAAAAGATGTTTGCTGACGAGGATCTGAAAAAGGAACTGGACGCAGCCGGCTATCAGTTCTCATCTGCCAATTCCATCAATATCGGACGTTTGGTACCACAGATCGTATATTATGTCTATGCATACAGCCGTCTTCTTGCTAACGACAAGATCAAGGCAGGGGAGCCGATCAATGTTGTGGTTCCGACAGGCAACTTTGGAAATATCTTAGCAGCATTTTATGCAAAGAATATGGGCGTGCCGATTGCAAAACTGATCTGTGCATCCAATGAAAATAGGGTATTATTTGATTTCTTCCGTACCGGTATTTATGACAAGAATAGAGAATTTATCCTTACCAATTCGCCGTCTATGGATATTCTGATCTCCAGCAATTTAGAGCGTCTGATTTATCGCATCGCAGGCGAGGATGCAAAGGCAAATGCCGCCTTGATGCAGAGCCTTACCACAGAGGGTCGCTATGAGATCACACCGCAGATGCGTCAGGCTTTGCAGGACTTCTATGGCAATTACAGCAGCGAGGAAGAGACCGGACAGACCATCCATGATCTCTACGAAAAGACAGGCTATGTGATCGATACCCATACCGCTGTTGCGGCAGGGGTCTATGGCAAATACAAGGCAGAGACAGGGGATGAGACACCGACGGTTATCGCATCTACTGCCAGTCCTTTCAAGTTTGCCAAGAGCGTCATGACTGCCATTGATGCTTCCTATGCAGATGAGGATGATTTCGCCTTGATCGATAAGTTGAGTGAGATTTCTCGTGTTGAGGTGCCAAGAGCAGTCGAAGAGATCCGTAGTGCACCGGTACGTCACAAGACCATTTGTGCTGTGGATCAGATGCCGCAGGTGGTAAGAGATTTCCTGAAATAAAAAGAAAATATACAAGATATAAAAAGAGGGATTCCAAATAGGAATCCCTCTTTTAAAATATGAATTTCTATACTAAGCATATAAACTGATGATCAAATGAATGGCACCAAACGGATAGATGACCGGCAGAATGAAAGTCGTGGAAGAAAGCGACAGCACGTCTGTGGTATCTACGGAAGGCGGATCCAAAGATAACTCGATGGAGTGTTCATTGGACATATTGACGATAAAGAGTCCGTTGTGCAGATTGACAAAGTCCTCAATGGATGCCTGTACATATTCATCAAATTCGATGAAAGTCGTCTTAGCATAGCGCGAGGCGAAAGCAATGGCAACATCTTCTTCCATGTCTACACGGGAAATACAATTTATCTTGCCACGGATATGCTGGGATACGCAGTAGTTGACCGGGAACTCCTCACAAGGGATCGGTGTGAGAGGAGAGAAGTCATCACCAATAAAACGCACCAGATTATTGAACATGAGTTCCATATACATGATGCTGTATTCCGTGATTGGGATTTCTGCCACCAAAAAGAAACGCTCGATCAACTGGGCGATCTTTTCCTTGTTCTCGATATTCAGATCAATATCACACATCTCATTTTCAGATTCGTAGTCCAAGATCAGCATCTGAAGTTCTTCATAGGAAATGGCACCATCGTCGACCAGACATTGCCCAAAGAGGAGAAAGTCCGGGATCTGTGTCTTTAAAAGTTCACATACCTGATCCTCGGTAAGATAGCCACGCTCTATGGCAATCTCGCCAAATCTGCGATCTTCCCTGGTCTGCAAATAGCACACTTCGTCCACTTCGGAAGCAACCATGAGGCCCTTGTGCATGGCAAGGGTACCTAATTTGATGTGCGCTGCAGACAGTTGTGAGATCGCATGTGTCAACTGTTCAGGCGTGATAACATCGCGCCTGAGCAGATAAGAGCCAAAAAACTGTGAATACATACTTTATTTTCCCCCTAAGTGTACCTCAATCAATCGATCGACCTGTGGCTGACTGATCGGTTTCTGAATAAAATCTTTTGCTCCGGCTTCGATCGCCTTCTTTAACTGCATCTGTGTGCCGACAGAGGAGACGATGATGATCGTTGCGTCAGGATCTATGGCGATGATCTCTTTGGTCGCTGCGATGCCGTCCTTGAGGGGCATGACAATGTCAAGAAATACCATGTCCGGATGATAATTTTTGAATTGCTCAACGGCCTGCTCGCCGTTGACAGCATCATAATAGGTAGCCCCGGATGCGTATTCGCTAATGGCATCCTTTAGGTTCTTTCTGGCTAATATTGAGTCGTCGCAGATCAGTATGCTTTTGTTCGATAAATCCATATCTATAACTCCTTGTAGGTGTCTCTTACTTATTTCTCTAAATATACTTATAATACTACATCAAATGACATCATTATTCAAACAAATTGTGTAAAACCGTATACTTTTATTGAAAGAAAAAAAGCATATCGTTATAATGATTACAAATAAATGATAGAGGTGTAAAAATGACAAATGCAGATATGATGGTTATTTTTGATGTGATCATCACGATTATTGGATCTTATATCATCTTTTCTACGATCAAGATGAAAAAGGATGGCATGGTGCCAAATTTATTTGTGCCGGCAGAAGAAATGACCCGATGTAAGGATCAGCCGGGCTTTGCTGCCTATCTTTTTCCACGGGCAATTGTCTTTGGAATGGTGTCTGTTGTCTTTGGCATCGAGGGCATATGCAATGATATGTTCTTAAATCTGGGACAGATCGTCAATGTCATTATGATCGTGATCTTTATCGCTGCATGGGTATGGTTTTCCATGCAGCTTCGCAAGGGAAAGGAGAGATTCTTTTGAGTGGCAGAATTCTAGTGGTAGATGACGAGGAGAAGATCCGCCTGATCATCCGCAAGTATGGTGAATTTGAAGGCTATGAGATTGATGAGGCAGCCAATGGCATGGAAGCTGTCGAAAAGTGCCAGAAGCAGGATTATGACCTTTTGATCATGGATGTGATGATGCCGGAGTTGGATGGTTTTTCTACCTGTGCCGCCATCAAAAAGATAAAGGATATCCCGGTGATCATGCTTTCTGCCAGAGGCGAGGAGTATGACCGGATCCATGGCTTTGAATGCGGCGTGGATGATTATGTAGTCAAGCCCTTTTCACCCAAAGAGTTGATGATGCGTGCCAAGGTGGTCATGAGCCGCCGGGGCAAGGTGCAGGAAAAGATGGATATTTATACCTATGAGGGCTTGGAAGTCAACTTTACGGCACGGACGGTCAAGGTGGATGGGAAAAGAGTCGACCTATCACCAAAGGAATACGATCTGCTTTTTTATATGGTCAAAAATAAGGGGATCGCGCTGGAAAGAGAGCGCCTGATCACGCAGGTCTGGGGCTATGATTATTTTGGGGATGACCGGACACTGGATACCCATATCAAGTTGCTGAGGAGCAATCTGGGAGACTATCGCCGCTTGCTTGTCACCCTGCGCGGCGTCGGATATCGTTTTGAAGGATAGGGGAGAACAGATGAAGAAAAAAATCAGTCTGAAATGGAAGATCTTTGGATCTTTTTTGATCTTTACCGGGATTCTTTTGATCCTGCTCTGGGTTTTGCAGATTCTATGCCTCAATGATTTTTATGTCTATGTCAAGCGCAAGGAGATCAAAGAGATCACGGAGGATGCGAAGACACTGGTTAGCACAGGGGATAGCGATGACCTGTCGGATGCTCTGGAGACTTTAGCGCTTGATAATGGTGTTTCGCTTTTGGTTACCTACGCAGATGGTACCTCACTTTACAGTGCCCAGTACAATCCGCGTGGGACTATGAATGCCCTGCCGCAGGCTACTTTTCAAGAACTATATGCAAAGGCGCAGGCATCCGGCGGTGAAACAGAGATCGAATATACAGGCAGTATGCAATTAGAAGATGGTATGCCGGGACAGCCGCCGGCAGATCCGGGACAGGGCAATGCCCTTTCGGAAACGCAGGATACGGAGTCCTTGCAGGAGAATGCAGATCAGGCGCAGACCCAGGAGGGCATTTTACAACCGGAAATGGATAAAAAGGAGCATGATCAGAGTGTGATCTATGTCTGCATCATACCGGCAAAAGAGCAGGAAATGGTCTTATTTGTCAGTGCCATGCTGACACCGGTGGATGCGACCGTATCTACTCTCAAGGTGCAACTGGCACTCCTAACGGTTCTTTTGATCGGCATTTCCCTTTTACTGGCATGGTTGGCATCCAGAGCTATATCCAAGTCTCTGATCCGTCTGAACGCATCGGCAAAGGCTATGGCAGAAGGTGACTATAGGATATCTTTTGATGAGGATGACTATGGCGAGATCGCCCAACTGTCGGATACGCTCAATTATGCGGTGACGGAACTTGCCAAGACGGATGATCTGCGCAAGGAACTCATTGCCAATGTATCGCACGATCTGCGAACCCCGCTGACTATGATCCGGGCATACAGTGAAGTGATGCGGGATATCCCTGAGGAAAACACCCCGGAAAATGTGCAGGTCATCATTGATGAGACAGATCGCTTGACCAACCTGGTCAATGACATGTTAAGTGTTTCCCAACTGGAAGCCGGAACCATAGAACTCCATCAGGAAAAGTTTGATCTGACCGAGTTAGTGCGACAGGTTATGTTGCGCTATAGCAAGTTGAAGGAACAGGACGGTTATGTCATGGAATTTGTTGCGAATGGAGAAGTCTGTATCATGGGAGATGCAGACAAGATCGCTCAGGTGCTTTGCAATCTGATCAACAATGCCATCAATTATACCGGAGCCGATAAGAAGATTATCGTGCGGCAGAGTCTGCATGAACACAATGTGCGCATAGATGTGATCGACAGCGGCGAGGGTATTGCGGCACAGGATATTCCTTATGTATGGGATCGCTATTATAAGGGAGATAAGGCGAGAAAACGTCTGGTGTCAGGCACCGGTCTGGGACTTTCCATTGTGCAAAAGATCTTGGACTTGCACGGAGCGACCTATGGCGTAGAGTCAAAGCCCGGGATGGGGGCAGATTTTTGGTTCGCCTTTGAAATTGCGGAAAAATAGAAAAGACACAAGTTGACACAAGGAGCGTCCCTTTTGGTTTGCCCGCTTCTTAAGAAAATTTAAGAAATAATAAAGGATTCCTATATTTCGTCTGTACTTCTAAAATGCTATAATGAAAAACAAGAATAGGAAATGCGGCTGCATTTTCTAAATACATTCATACATAAGGAGTGGGCTATGTTAGAGAAGATCAAAAAACATAAGAAACTAACGATTGCGATTGCAGTGATTGTAGTTATTGCCATCGTGATCGGAATTTTTGTGCATCGGATGAGACAGAGTGCTAGTGAGATCACACAGGTAGACAGTGGAATACAGGCATTTACCCTGCAAAAGCAGGATATGTCCAGTTCTGTTTCTACCAGTGGTACGGTGGAAAGCTGCAATGTTACGGAGGTGACCACGGAGGTATCCAGTGCCATTAAGGAATTGAATGTATCTCTGGGAGATCATGTGGAAAAGGGACAGGTACTCTGTACCTTTGATGATGAGCAGATTCGTCAGCAGATCGCAGACCTGGAAAAGCAGAATGCCTCTGCAAAAAAAGCGAGTGACAGCACAAAGCAGAAGGCTCAGCGTGCACTGGACACGGCTCAGGCACAGGAGAATGCCAAGGCGGCAGCACTTACGGCAGCACAAAACGATTATCAGACAATCCAGAATATGTTGGGAAGCAGCGATCAGTCAGCCGAAGAGAAGGCAGCAGCACTGGCTCAGGCACAGGCAAATGTTCAGAGTGCACAGAGTGAATATGATGCTGCCAAAGAAAGTGTGACGTCAGCACAGGAAGCGTTAGATGATGCGAATAATGCGACAACAGACACATCATCTTCGGATCTTACAAAGTTATATCAACAGTTGAACAATCTGACCGTTGTGGCAGAGCAGTCTGGTATCATTACACAGTTAAATGTTTCTAAGGGCAGTATTCCGTCCAATGGATCCCTGATGCGCATCGAGGATGACACTGCACTAATGGTCAATGTTAATATAAAAGAAAAGGATATTCTCAAACTTGCGCAGGGACAGAATGCTACCATCACTTCAGACGCGATCGGCAGTGATCAGGTATTCAGCGGTAGGGTAGATAAAGTCGTAAATTTTGCTTCAAAGTCTTCTGGAAGTGATTCGTCTTCCGCTTCGTTATCATCCGGTGGATACAGTGCAACGATTAGTCTGGAATCAGGGACACCACTCTTGCTTGGGATGTCTGTCAATGTAGAGATTCTTCTAAACGAAGAAGGAGATCAACTGGCAGTTCCATATGATGCCATCGCGCAGGATGACGATGGAAACCCCTATGTCTTTACTGCGGAGGCGCAGGACAATGGCAAATACAAAGTAAAGAAGGTGACTGTAACAACAGGTATTTCCAATGATTACTATACGGCGATTTCTTCAGATGAACTGAGCGAGGGGGATACGATCATTAACTATCCTTATGAAGTGTCCGAGGGAGACGAGGTTGATTTGTATTTTCCAGAGGAGCAGACGGATCTTGGCATGACGGATGATACAGATTCCACTACATTCACGTCAACATATTAGAAAGGGGATGTGGATCAATGGATAAAAAAAACGTAATTGACATGCAGGGCATTGTTAAGCGTTATTATGTGGGACAGCCAAATGAATTAGAGATTTTACATGGAATTGACCTTAAGGTTTTTCAGGGGGAATTTGTTTCTATTGTTGGCGAATCCGGATCGGGTAAATCAACACTTATGAACATGATCGGAGCATTAGACCGACCGACAGAAGGGCAATATTTTCTTTGTGGGCAGGATATCAGTAAATTAAATGATGAATCCCTTAGCGACATCCGCAATCGTGAGATTGGGTTTGTCTTTCAGAATTTTTGCCTGATCCCACGCATGAGCGCTGTTCGAAATGTGGAGATCCCTCTTATGTATGCGAATATGCCGCCAAAGAAAAGAAGAGAGCGGGCTATGGAACTTCTGTCTCTTGTGGGAATGGAAGATAGGGCGGATCACAAGCCAAATGAGTTATCCGGCGGACAGAACCAACGTGTTGCAATTGCCCGTGCTATGGCAAATAATCCGGATATACTTCTCGCGGATGAGCCGACAGGAGCCCTGGATTCAAAAACAGGGCATCTGGTGATGGATATCTTTCACAGACTGCATGAGCAGCAAAATAAGACAATTGTCCTTATAACCCATAGTCAGGAGTTGGCACATGAGACGGAGCGTTTGGTTACGATTTCGGATGGACGTATTGTCTTAGATCAAGGCGTGGGAGGTGAAAAGGCATGAATTTGACAGAAAGTATTCGCTTATCCTTTGAAAGTTTAAAGTCTAATAAATTACGGTCTTTTCTTACTATGCTTGGAATTATCATTGGCATCAGCGCCGTGATCACGATCACGACGATTGGAAACTCTCTGCAGAAGACGATTGCGACAACGATGCGTGAGTTGGGAGGTACCAATCTGATTTATGCATATGTCAATGCCATCACACCTGACTTTGAGACAGATGAAGAATGGGCCAACTGGCAGTATCCGGAAATGACCAATGACGAGAAACTGACTTATGAGCGCTTATCTACTTTTCAAGAGGATTTTTCAGATCGAGTCGCCAGTGTAATCGTAGAGGAAAGTCTGGTTTCGTCAGCTACAAGTACCGGAGAGAAGGATACGTCCAATGTTTCCGTGACCGGTGTGACCCCCGGATACCTGGATTCCTCCAAACTGACATTGATTGCAGGGCGAGATATCAGTGATGCAGATAACAAAAATGTCAAAGCAACAGCAGTGGTATCAGATCTTTATGTGAAATATGCTTGGGGTGGTCAGAATCCGATCGGCAAGCAGATATCCGTGCAATCGTCTGACGATGGAACAGTACAGAAATTCTACGTGATTGGTGTGTATCATTATGATGCGATCAAACAGGGGGGAGGCAGTGGTCTGGACACGAAGACTCCGGAGAAAAAGATCACGACCCCGATTTATATACCATATACTTATGCGTCTGAGAACAATAAAGCCAATGGTATGGACTATGATCTGCAGTCTTTTCAGGTTATGGCAAAAGATGGTACAGATACAACACAATTATCACAGGATATTGTCGATTATTTTAATACTAATTATTTTAATGCCAATGGCAACTTTGAGATGCAAAGTTATGATATGTCATCGGAGATGAGCCAGATCGATCAGGTACTGAAAGTGCTGACGATTGCCATTTCTGTTATTGCAGCCATATCCCTTATTGTTGGTGGTGTTGGTGTTATGAATATTATGTTGGTCAGTGTAGTGGAGAGAACGAGAGAGATTGGTATCCGAAAGGCACTGGGTGCCAAGAATAAGAGCATTCGCAGACAGTTTATGACAGAGGCTGTGGTAATCTGTCTCATGGGAGGCGTCATAGGCATAGTGATCGGTGTTTTGAATGGATTTATACTTTCACAGGTAGCAGGTGTACTGGTAGCAAATTATGAACAGGAACTGGCAAGTATGCTGCATGTAACGGTGAGTCCTTCCATCACAGCCATTATTGTATCGGTTGTCTTTTCTATGCTGATCGGTGTAGTCTTTGGCTATTATCCGGCAAAGAGGGCAGCAAACATGTCGCCGATCGATGCACTAAGATACGAGTAAATTGCACAGTTGGGACACTCCTTGTGGCAAAAGGAACGTCCCTCATGCAAAAAAAGGATGTAAGCGAAATGCTTACATCCTTTTTGTATTTGATCGGTTAAAGAAATTATAACTGAGGACCTGCAGAAACAAGTGCCTTACCAGCATCGTTACCTTCGTATTTAGCAAAGTTCTTGTTAAATCTTGTAGCAAGATCTTTTGCCTTTTCTTCCCATTCAGAAGCATCAGCGTATGTGTCTCTAGGATCTAAGATCGCTGGATCAACACCCGGAAGTTCTGTAGGTACTTCAAAGTTGAAGTAAGGGATTGTCTTTGTAGGAGCATCCTTGATGTCACCATTTAAGATAGCATCGATGATACCACGAGTATCCTTGATAGAGATTCTCTTGCCTGTGCCGTTCCATCCTGTGTTTACAAGATAAGCCTTAGCACCGCTCTTTTCCATCTTCTTAACAAGTTCTTCTGCATACTTGGTTGGATGTAACTCCAAGAAAGCCTGTCCGAAGCAAGCTGAGAATGTAGGAGTAGGTTCTGTGATACCACGCTCTGTACCAGCAAGCTTTGCAGTAAATCCTGATAAGAAGTAGTACTGTGTCTGCTCTGGAGTCAGGATAGATACTGGAGGAAGTACGCCAAATGCATCTGCTGACAGGAAGATAACATTCTTTGCTGCTGGAGCAGAAGAGATAGGACGTACAATGTTCTCGATGTGGTTGATCGGATAAGAAACACGAGTGTTCTCTGTAACGCTCTTGTCTGCGAAGTCGATCTTTCCATCAGCATCCAGTGTTACGTTCTCAAGAAGAGCGTTACGCTTGATCGCATTGTAGATGTCCGGCTCAGATTCCTTGTCGAGGTTGATAACCTTTGCATAGCATCCGCCTTCAAAGTTGAATACACCGTTGTCATCCCAACCGTGCTCATCATCACCGATCAAAAGACGCTTAGGATCGGTAGAAAGAGTAGTCTTACCTGTTCCGGAAAGACCGAAGAAGATAGCAGTGTTTTCACCATTTAAGTCTGTGTTTGCTGAGCAGTGCATAGAAGCCATGCCCTTAAGTGGAAGATAGTAGTTCATCATAGAGAACATACCCTTCTTCATTTCTCCGCCGTACCATGTGTTGATGATAACCTGCTCACGGCTTGTGATGTTGAAGGCTACACATGTCTCAGAGTTGAGTCCTAATTCTTCGTAGTTTGTAACTTTAGCCTTAGAAGCGTTGTAAACAACGAAGTCCGGCTCGAAGTTTTCTAATTCTTCAGCAGTTGGCTTGATGAACATGTTTGTAACAAAGTGAGCCTGCCAAGCAACCTCAACGATGAAACGGATAGCCATACGAGTGTCCTTGTTGGCACCGCAGAATGCATCTACAACAAATAATCTCTTGTTGCAAAGTTCCTTCTTAGCGATATCCTTAACAACTTCCCATGTCTTTTCATCCATTGGGTGGTTGTCGTTCTTGTACTCATCGCTTGTCCACCATACAGTATCCTTGGAGTTCTCATCAACAACGATATATTTGTCTTTAGGAGAACGTCCGGTGTAAACACCTGTCA
>CAVLBP010000014.1:0-29981 GCA_963661325.1 bacterium | reverse complement strand
GCATGCCTGCTTCATGGCGATCAACTCCGCATGGGAAAGTACATTTTTGTCTGTATTGCGCTTGTTGTAGCCCTTGCCGATAACCTTATCGTCACGCACAATGACACAGCCGATCGGTACTTCGTTAAGATCATAAGCTTTCTTTGCCTCCTTGAGCGCCATCTTCATGTACTTCTCGTCATGTTTTTCCTGTCTGTTCTTTTCGATTTTCTCTTTGAGTGCCATATGGTAAAACCTCCACCAAACTGTTATAATATTTTTATTGTTTTTATTATAACACGATAAGAAACGGAGTAACACTATGTCTGTAAAAATATATGGAATGCAGAAGACAACCTTAGTTGATTATCCCGGCTATGTTGCCACAACACTTTTTACCGGTGGATGCAACTTCCGCTGTCCTTACTGCCACAATGGCGATTTGGTCATTGGTCTAAACGACATCAAGCCATACACCATGGAAGACATCGTTGAACATCTGGAAAAGAGAAGAAATGTCTTGGAAGGCGTTGTCATCAGTGGTGGAGAACCGACCTTAAACCGGGATCTTCCGGACTTTATCCGCCAGATCAAACTCTTGGGCTACAAGGTAAAACTGGACACCAACGGAACCAACCCGACCATGCTCCGCTCTCTGGTCAAAGACCGCTTTGTGGACTATGTCGCCATGGATATCAAGCAGTGTCGTACAAAATATGCAGATATCGTCCACGCGGATGAGTTCGATCTGGATGCGATCGCAGAATCCGTCGAGATCTTAAAGGCTTCCAAGAAGGTCGACTACGAGTTCCGCACGACGGTCTGCCAGGAACTCCACGCGGCAAAAGATATGACTGCCATCGGTATGTGGCTGTCCGGCGCAAAGGCTTACTATCTCCAGCCATACAAGGAATCACCGGATGTCCTGCACCCGGGATTTCACGCACCGGACAACAAGACCATGCAGGAATTTGTCCAAATATTATCTGCCTTTTTGAATAAGGTAGAGATTCGAGGTTAAGTGAGTGAATTTTGAACAGACGACCGACCGCCTGATTCTGCGTATTCTTTCTGCAGATGAGGCTGAAAAGGTATTAGATTTTTACCAAAAAAATGCTGCCATCTTTGAGCAGTATGAGCCTATCATTGGAGAGAATTTTTATAGTCTGGAACACCAGAAGAACCTCTTGACCTACGAGTATCAGGAGATCCTGAAGTTGCATATGCTGCGTTTCTGGATCTTTGAAAAAGAACATCCTGACCGCATCATCGGCACGATCAGTTTCCACAATATTTCGCCCAATATCTATTCTTCCGCCCAACTGGGCTACAAGATGGATCAGCATTTCTGGCGGAAGGGCTACTGCTACGAAGCGATCAAGGCAGGCATCCGTATTGTTTCCGAGGACATCGGCATCCGCCGCTACGAGGCACTGGTACTGCCGGACAATACCCCCTCTATCTGCCTTTTGAAAAAACTGGGCTTCCACAGGGAAGGTCTGCTGGTAGACAAGGTATTTTTGCAAAATCGCTGGCGCGATCATTATCTATATGGCTATATTGTCCCTAAAATGTAACCACAGGAAGGAGACTCCATGTCACAAGTAACCAAGCGTGCCCTAGAGACATCACTGAAAAATCTTCTTTTACAAAAGCCGCTGGATAAAATAACGATCAACGATATTACGGCAGATTGCGGTATTAACCGCATGACCTTTTACTATCATTTCAAGGATATCTATGATCTGGTGGAATGGTCCTGTCTGGAAGACGCCGAGAAAGCCCTGAACAACAAAAAGACCTATGACACCTGGGAGCAGGGCCTCCTACAGATCTTTTATGCTGTGCAGGAAAACAAGCCTTTTATTATGAATGTCTACCACTGCGTCAGCCGCGAACGTGTAGAAAAATACCTCATGCCCCTGACCGACAAACTCTTAGTCGATGTGATTGAGGAGCAATCCGAAGGTCTATCCGTCAAGCAGACAGACAAGGATTTTATCGCCCAGATCTACTCCTATGTCCTGGTCGGACTCATGTTGGACTGGGTCGCTGATGACATGAAGGAAGACCCAGAAAAACTGGTCGAGCGTCTTGCCATCGTCATCCAGGGAAACTTGTCGGCAGCCTTACACCGTCTATGCGATCACTGATCTTATCAAAATGCCGGATTTGATAAAATTATTTACAATCCAGACCCCATGATAAAAAAATTATCATGGGGTCTTTTTTGTTTATTTTCCTTTTTCTTTGACAAACCTATACTACAGGTACAAAGAAATGAAGGAGGTAATCATTATGTATTACTCAGCAGGAACTTATGAATCATTCGCACATCCGGAGAAACCGGAGGGTGTCGACAAAAAATCCGCATACATCATCGGAACCGGACTTGCCGGTCTGACCGCAGCCTTCTATCTGGTGCGTGATGGTCAGATGAAGGGTGAACATATCCACCTTTTGGAGAAACTGACCCTTGCCGGTGGTTCATGTGACGGTAGAAAAGATATTACCAAGGGCTTCTTTATGAGAGGCGGACGTGAAATGGATAACCACTTTGAAGTCATGTGGGATATGTTCCGTGACGTACCTTCCATGGAAACCCCGGAAATCTCCGTTCTGGATGAATACTACTGGCTCAACAAGCATGATCCGAACTATTCTCTCTGCCGTGCTACCGTAAATCGCGGTCAGGACGCTCACACAGACAAGAAATTCGGACTGGATAAGGCAAGCGCACAGGCACTTTCCAAACTCTTCATCACACCGGAAAAGGAATTGGAGGGTAAGAAGATCTCCGAAGTGCTGCCGGATTCTTTCTGGGATACCAACTTCTGGCTCTATTGGCAGACTATGTTTGCTTTCCAGCGCTGGTCAAGCGCCCTGGAGATGAAGCGTTACCTTTGCCGTTATGTGCACCATATTGACGGACTTCCGGACTTTAGTGCCCTTCGTTTTACCAAGTACAATCAGTACGAAAGCCTCATCATGCCGCTTGTCAACTATCTGACGGCACATGGGGTACAGATCGAGTACGGCATGGATGTAAAGAATGTTGTCATTGAGACAGTCGGCGACAAGAAGATCGCACGCCAAATCGTATATATCAAAGACGGCGAGGAGCAGACCCTGGATCTGGTAGAAGATGATCTCGTATTCATCACCAACGGCTGCTGCACCGATACTTCCTGCTACGGCGACCAGACCCATGTACCGGATCTTTCCAAGGTGAAAAATGGTGCCGGCGAGTCATGGGATCTGTGGAAAAACATTGCAAAACAGGCAAAGCACGGTGAATTCGGTAACCCGGATAACTTCTGTGATGACTACGAAGCAACCAACTGGATGAGCGCGACCGTTGCTACTTCCGATGAAAAGATCATCGGCAAGATCATGGATATCTGCAAACGTGATCCAAGAGACGGCAAGGTAACGACCGGCGGTATCGTCACAGTAAAGGATAGTACCGAAAACTGGTATCTGTCCTGGACCATCAACCGTCAGCCACAGTTCAAGGCACAGGATAAGAATATGGTCCTTGTCTGGCTCTATGCCCTCAACACCAACAAAGAAGGAAACTTTGTAAAGAAAGCCATGCGTGACTGTACCGGTAAGGAAGTCTGTGAAGAGTGGCTCTATCACATCGGCGTAGATCCAAAGGAGATCCCGGATCTGGCAGAGAATGCCTGCAACACAACCACATGCTTTATGCCATTTATCAACGCTTTCTTCCAGCCAAGAAAGAATGAGGATCGTCCAAAGGTCGTACCGGAAGGCTCTGTCAACTTTGCTTTCTTAGGGCAGTTTACCGAAACACCAAGAGATACCATCTTTACCATTGAATACTCTATGCGTACCGGTATGGAATCTGTTTACACACTTCTTGACATTGACCGCGGTGTTCCTGAAGTATGGGGAAGTAAATATGACGTGCGCGAACTTCTGCGTGCGTGCTACTATGCGATCGACAAGAAACCGATCACAGATGTAAAACTTTCCTTTGCCGAAAAAGAAGCCTTGAAAGTCCTGCTCAAGAAAGTCAAGGGAACTGATGTCGAGATCCTGCTGAAAAACAGCGGTCTGATCGAATAGGGTAAAAAAATAAATCTTGAATTAAGAAAACGCCAAGACCGGCTCTGTGTCGGCTTTGGCGTTCTTTGATTATTTTGCTATTTTTCCAAACGCATGGTCATAGCCTCAATACGGATATCCCGTTCGATACTCTTTAAACATTCGATCAAAATCGGATTAAATGCGCCACACTCTCCTGTCAGTATCATACGCATGGCCTCCTCATGGGAATAGGCCTCCCGATATGCATTGGATGCGGTCAGGGCGACGTAGACATCCGCAAGAGATACAACCTGGGCGGAGATTGGGATCTCCTCTCCCTTTAGACCATCCGGATAGCCAGATCCGTCATATCTTTCATGATGCCATCTGCAGATCTCCTCCGCTGTCTTGACCAGCTTTTCATCTTCGTATAAAACGATCCGTCCAATCATGTCGGCACCTGCATTGGCATGCGTTTTAACGATCTCAAACTCATCCTCCGTCAGTTTGCCCGGTTTATTTAGTATGCTGTCGTCTATAGACATCTTACCGATATCATGGAAGGAGCATGCCTGCGCTATGATATTCTGATCTTCCCAGGTCAGCCGGTAGCAATCTGTACGCCTTGCCAGTTCCTTTAGCAAAAGTTCCACAACAATGGTCATAAACAGGACATGGGTACCATCTTCTCCATCCTGCATGGAAATGATCTGAGAAAGTACACCAACCAGTAACTGACTGTTACGCTCCTTTTTGTAGATCTCATTGCAGATCGTGGAAATCATCTCACGCTCTCTTGCGTAAAGCCGCAGCATATTTTCTACACGCTGACTAATAATCTCTGTATCAAATGGTCTGCTGATATAGTCAGATGCTCCCATCTTATAAGCCTTACGAATGGAATCCACAGTCCTCTCTGTCGATATAATGATGACCGGAATATCTTCCAGCCAGTGATTATTCTGCATTTCCCTTAAAACGGCGAAACCATCCAGATAAGGCATAATGATATCCAGAAGCACAAGCGAAATATCTGCCCCTCTGCTACGAATGAGTTCCAGGCATTCCTCACCATTAGCGGCTTCTAGGATCCGGTATTTGTCATGAAGGATCTCCTTTAAGATCTCCCGGTTGATCTTAGAATCGTCGGCGATCAGAATCTGTGGATGGATAGACTCTGCACGATCTCTGGTATGTTCTGCTACAAATTCCTTTTCCGTAACAACCCGGTTGCGGTCTTTCTTTGCCAGATACATAAGATTATCGGCACGATCAACAGCAGCAGCCATATCTTCATTCTGCAATATAACGCCACCAATACTGGCTGACAGCTGCAGATGAGCATAATCGGAAAGTACTGTCGCCTGGATGCCTGTCCGTACCTTTTCCAGATGCTCCCAGAGAGCGGTTTCCCCTACATTATTGATAAAGATCAAGAACTCATCTCCGCCAAAACGGATAACACGATCCTCAGGCGTAAGAATTGTAGAAATCACTCGCGCAACTTCTTGTAATACTCTATCTCCGGCACGGTGTCCGTATATATCATTGTAGGCCTTGAAAAAATCAATATCCAGCATAGCAAGACCACCATGATATTCCAAAGGCTTCATACAATCTTCGAAAAACCAGCGGTTAAAGGTGCCAGTCAGAGCATCCGTATACATACGTTTGTAATATTTTTCCCAGGCTTCCTCATCCACACCTTTTACCTTTAATTCATATGGTATTTTCGTTATGTTATATTTCATATTGCTCATGCCTCATTCTGCCTTTCTCTTGTCAATTTCTCGAATTTCGACCTTGTTGCATAAAAAGCATTGATCAATTTGGGTGAAAATACACCACATTCTCCTTTGACGATCATTTGAAACGCCTGATCCGGAGCATAGGCATCCTTGTAGCAGCGCTCGTTGACAAGGGCATCATAGACATCTGCCAAAGACACCAATTGTGCTGCCACCGGAATCTCCTCACCCTTGAGCCCATCCGGATAACCCCTGCCGTCATATCTCTCATGATGATGTCTGACAATCTCATAACAGGTCTGTCGGGCTGCAGCCTCCCAGTTGATTCTCATTGAATCCAGTATCTCACATCCCCGGATGGTATGTGATTTCATGTATTCATATTCCTCTTCTGTCAGCCTACCCGGCTTCTGTAAAATGCTATCCGGTATTGCAATCTTTCCAATATCATGAAGGGCAGAACAAGAAACAATCGTTTTAATATATTCATCTGTAAGTTCATACTCCGGATACTGCTTCTGAAATTCCAGGGCCAAAATCCTCGTATAAGCCTTGACTCTTCGGATATGTTCACCGCTCTCCAGATCACGAAACTCTACCACAGTACCCAAAATGTCCAGAATTTCCTGATTACGTATCTCCAACTGGCGCGCCTGCCTCTGTAAGGTCTCATATGCCTTACGCAGGACAACTGTCTGCTTTGCCACACGTTTTTCCAATTCTGCCTCATAGGCGTAGTGGTCTGTAACATTCTGAATCCTCTTTTTCACTATATCTGCATTGTATGGTTTTGGAATGAAATCAGATACGCCCAGATCAAGACACTCTTTTTCACTATGTCCGTTCTCCTTTCCACTGATAACGATCACCGGAACTTTTTCTATAATCTTCTTCTCGGAAAGGATCTTCAATAGGCTGATGCCATCCATTTTAGGCATGATCAGATCCAGCAGGATCACGGTCAGAGATTCTTTTTTTATGATCTCAAACGCCGTAAGGCCATTATCTGCCTGCAGGACTTGATATTCATCCTTCAGGATCTCAGTCAAAATTTCACGATTGATTTTCACATCATCTACGATAAGTACTTTCTTTGCCAATGTATTTCCCCTCTCCACGCCTAAATATCCCGATAGATTGCGATTCGGTTATCCTTACTTCTTTTTAGCATTACCCGCGACATCTCGGATGCCTGCCAGATGTGTCCGTCAATATTGACACTCACACCGGCATATATAGTTCCGCGCACGGTAATACGGTTTCGTTTTTCTTTTTCCATTTCTGCATCCAGCGCGGAGATATCCTGTGTGATCGCTGCATCTTCCTGCTCCTTGGTATAGATGGCACTCTCCAACTTGATAAACATATTTCCTGCCGCTTCCTGTCTGCCCTTATAGTTGTCGTAGGCAGAACGAAGGAGCTGCAATTCCCGATTGACCTCCTTTGCCCGAAGACGTAGATTGGAAATCTGGCGCAGGATGCTCTCGGTCTTTCCCAGAAAGATCTGCGTCGGCACACCTGCCCTGTTGCCAATGTCATAAGACTCTATGGTCTGTCCTGCGTGAATGCTGCCTCCATAAAGAGCACCCACGCGTCCTGTGATCCGGACATGATTCTCTACATTTACATTACAGTTCAAGCAATAGTTTGCAGAAAAACTATCTCCTGCCGTGATGTCAACATTTTCGAAAAAAGATCCTTCCACATTGCCTTCCGCATGGATATGTCCCCTGCCTCCGGCATTGCAGCCATTGCGCAGCATAATATCCCCTCCTGATTCCAGATATGCTGACTCGATAAAGCCATCGACCAGAATATCACCTCTTGCTTTCACAGAAACACCATTGCTGATCGTTCCACGGACAAAAACGGAACCATTGAAAGAGATATTGCCTGTGGTAGATGTCAGATCTTCCAAAACAAGAAGTTCCGTGATCTCCACACCCAGGTCTGTCAGTTCGATCTTTCCATCCTTTTCTGCAAGATAAGTCTTTCCGTCATCGCAGACGCAAAAGCCCTGCCCCTGCAAGGGCGGCAATTCGCTTCCCATTTTTGCCGGGATAGACTCGCCATTGATCCGCCTTCCCTCGCTTCCTTTTTCTGCACCATGGTAATAGGCGATCTTTTGCCCTTTTTTGATGGTTTCAAACCACTTTATATTCTGATAATCAACGCTCCCGTCTTCTAAAACGACTGGCGTCTTCTTAAAATCTGTTTCAAAAAAATATTCATAGTAGCCATCCCGACCGGTCGACGGATCTGATCCCTTGGCAATCACAAGCATTTCCTTGTCTACAGGCTTTGAGGAAAGGGTATCAATCACGACTTCATCTATCCCATAGACAATACCCTGCTCCTCCAAGGCAGCATAGACCTGTCTCTTGTCCAAAGTCTCATTTCTTTTGAGCAGAAGGATATATGCCTCCATACGGTCATCACTTACCAGAAGCATAAAGTTCTCATAGTCAATCTCTTCCTTCGGCTGCGGTTCTTCCCGCTTTTTGACTTCTTCCAAGGCCAGCCGGCGCTTCTCCATTTCCTTGGCAGTATACATAAGGCTGGAGTAGCTATCTACCGGCAGTCCCTCCTGCATGCCAAGGCGAATCTCTTTCATCTGCTGCCAGGAATACAAAGGATTCTTGTAAAAAGATACATCCAGTCGGTCTTCCAGACCCAGACGGATCTCTCGCATCTGCTGCCAGTTCAGATCTTCTCCTGCATAAAGAGAAATATCCAACTTCTTCTCCAAGCCCAGTTCAATCTCACGGATGGTCAATCCGCGCTGGGTAACATTGATGTAGGGATCAATATCCAGACCTCTTTCCAGGGCATGGCGGATATACTTTAACTGCTCTTCCACATATCCCTGCCGCACATATGGACTGATATCTACATGTACCTCCATGGCATAGCGAACTTCACGCAGAATACCGACAGGCATCTTCTTTAGCGGTGATAAATCAAATCCATCCTCCAGTCCCTTACGGATCTGTCGCATAACCTCAAAAGGGATCTGCTGATCTGCATATTTGTCAATGTCCAAATGTTCCTTCAAGCCCAGACGGATCTCCTCCATCTGAAACCAGTCAAAATCACTTTTGGCATATCTCTCCACCGGCAGACCTTCCTCCAGGCCCAGTCGAATCTGATGCATCTGTATCCCCAGAAATTCGGGGTTTGCATAAATACTGACATCCAATCCTTCCTGTATGCCGGCGTCTATTTCCTGCCGCTGGTCTCTGGTAAAGGTATCTTCCATATATTATGCGTCTCCGTCTTTTAGTTTTGCTGCAAGATCTACGATCTTCTGATACTGAACTTCCATGGCATCCAGCAATTCCTCTGTCCCATCAAATGTGCCTCCCCGCAAAATCTCTGTTATATTATAGGTAGGACGATAAAGATTGGACAATCCCAGATTGAGGCAGACACCCTTTAGCGTGTGTGCCGCACGAAAAGCCCTCTCAATATCTCTTTGCTCCAAGGCTTCTTTGAGATCCGAATATCCCGGATCCTCCAAAAATTTAACTGCAAACTTCTCTACGATGGCTTCATTTCCGCCAAAGCGCTGAAGCACGTCCTGCCAGTCTGCCCCGATGCTCTCGTAAAATTCCTTAATTGTCACCTTTGTACCTCCAAATCTTCTTCTGACGGTTATACACATCTAACTTATATCGTATATCCCATACATACTATCGTCAATTATTTTTTCTTTATCAGTTCGAACCAGGGTGGTGTACCCCCCCCCCCAGAATTTCTCTGGGCGTTCACTAGTCTGACCAGGATTTTCTTGAGTTTTTCCATGTCAAGCGGCTTAGATACATGGGCGTTCAAGCCGGCTTCCCTGGTCTTGATACGGTCGTCTGTAAAGGCATTTGCCGTCGTGGCAATGATTGGAATACTTGTTGCATCCGGCCGTTTCAGTCCACGGATGATACCTGCAGCCTCATATCCGCCCATAACCGGCATCATCACATCCATAAGAATAGCGTCATATTCACCCGGATCTGATCTCTGGAAAAGTTCCACAGCCTCCTTGCCATTCCACGCCTTGGTAACTGTGGCTCCCTCAATCTGCAGGGAGAACTCTGCGATCTCCATATTCAGTTCGTTGTCCTCCACAAGCAAGATATGACAACCACTGATATCATAAGATTCTCCCTCTTTCGTTTTCTCTGTATCCGTCTTCTCCGGGTCGATCTCAAATGGGAGCGTCATATAAAATGTCGTGCCCTCTCCCACTTTGCTCTCAAAGCTGATCTGGCCTTCCATTTTGTCAACCAGCCCCTTGCTGATTGACATACCCAGTCCGCTTCCACCATATTTGGATTGCGGATTTGTATTCTCCTGGGTAAATGGTTCAAAGATTTTCTCTTGATACTCCGGACTCATTCCGATACCTGTGTCGCGGCAGATAAATTCTATGGTCGTCTTTCCTTCCGGATCCCCCGATATCTCCCGACAATCAAAATAGATAGATCCGCCTGGCTTATTATACTTGACGGCATTGCTCATAATATTCATGAGCAGACGTTTCAAATGTCTGGAAGACCCCAGCAAATTCCAGTGCCGGACATCCATATTTCCTTTTTCTAAAGTCAGATCCTGCTCATTTGCCAATTTTTCGATAACTACCAATACCTCATTGATCACATTGTTCAAATCAAAAGGCTGGTGTTCCAGGACGACCTCGCCGGATTCCAATTTACCCATATCCAGTACCTCATTGACCAGTTCCAACAAAAGGTTGGAAGCGTCCCTTATCTTGGTACGGCACTCCGCCTGTTTCTCCAGATCATCCGCATAATAGGCTGCGACATCCAACATGCCGCAGATACCATTGATCGGCGTACGGATATCATGGCTCATCCTCTGTAAAAAGAGGGTCTTTGCCTCATTGGCAGCATCTGCCCTTTTTGCCGATTCCAGCAATTCTTCCCGGTAACGGATCTCCTGCTGTGCCTCATGCTTCTGGAATTTACGTTTCGATGCCGTCAGCAGGAACCATGTCAGAGTTACAATCACAACATATACCAGCATGATCGCCAAAAGATTCATCGGCAGACCGGCAAAAACAGAACGATCCGCAATGTATGCAAAAATATAGTAATCTCTCTGTTTTAGCATGAGTCCATAACTATGATTAACAGCAATGTGGTAGATATGCTGGCTGTCTGCATGTTCCTTGATTGCCTGTAAGACTTCATTATCTGCTACTTTTTGATTGATCAGATCAGTATCATTGCTGGCAATCACGCTTCCCTCGTCCGCCACCACAAGAATGCCATCTGAAGATACTTCATATCCTTCCAAAAGACTTTGCTGGGTCAGCGAATAAGATTGCGCCGTCTCCGGAGAGATATAAAAGTAGGAAACAATGATGCCTTCTGCATCACTGCGGGCAGTCGCCGCCATATTGATATAGCCGCCATCATCCAGATGGATCCGCTTGGCATAAGACCGCTGTGTATATCCGTCACCGGAAAGAGCCGTCTGCATATTATAGACACTGAGAAGCTTTTCTTCTACTGCAGTATCTTTTGCATATCCGCAGATCCGGTTTCCCTCGGCATCCAAAAGAATGATCCCATGAAGCCATAAGGAATCTGCAAATTGGTGCAGATCGTTTTCTGTCACTTCCCGTCCTGATGCAGTATGACCTTCCAGTCTTTTCTGAATATCACGACTGCTTTCCACGGCACGCAAAAGCGCCTGTGACTCTGCACCCTCGTTATAATGGGAATAGGTGCTGCACTGTACTTTCATATAATTTGCGATTTTTAAGAGGTTGTTCTCTGCCCGGTCCTTATAGAAAAAGAAAAGTACCAGAGTTGCAGCGATCAAAAGCAAAATGCCACCAAAAAGAGCCGGCAGCCAAAACCTCTTTGTGCTCATATCTTTTTTAGTATGCAAGCTGCTCCACCTCCAGATACTTTGCAGGGTCTTCCAGATACTTTCCTATAATCTTTTCTGAAGTCCCATCTTTTCGCATTTCCTCCAAGGTCTCATCCAGTTTGTCACAAATGCCCCTATCGTCATTTTTGGAAAATGCCACACCAAGTCCTACCGTCATAAGAGTCTCATCCAGGATCCGGTAGGAGACCCCCTCATCTTTCATATAAGTCCGGATAAAGGTCTCATGTCCCGCCAGAGCGTCTGCATATCCCTTGGCAAGAAAGGTAAAAAGCAGGTTTCGGTTTTCTACACATATCAGGCTTCCCACCTCGGGTATCCGACTGTCTGTCCTGTCCAAAAAGATACCCTCCGGCTTTGTAGTAGACTGAACAATGACATTTTTGCCCTCCAGATCGGCGAGACTATAGATATCACTCTTCTCATCGACTGCGACCACCTGATTGCTCACCATATAAGAACCTGCCCATTTGTAGTCATCCAGACGACCTTCCATGGAAAAAGATCCCCAGATGCAATCAATATCTCCGGCCTCCACAAGATCTTTCTTCAAATCCCAGTCAATATATACAAACTCCGTCTGATAACCCATCCGGCTAAACGCCTCTTTGGCAAGTTCTATGTCGATACCTGTCGGATTACCATCCTCATCCAGATAATTGTAAGGTGGGTAATTATCACTGCCCACCTTGATGACCGGCAGGTCTTCCTTCTCGCTTTTGGACTGGTCTTTTCCACATCCCGACAAAATTCCGGGCAAAAGCGTGCAAACCAGCAATAGACTTAAAATTTTTCTTCCTCTGATACCCATAGGTTACTCCTATACTTGATCCGTCTTGTCACCAAATATCTCATCACATACGTCCAAAACCATATCAATATTGAATGGCTTTGGAATGTGACCATTCATCCCCGCCTCGATGACCTTCTTTTTATCTTCTGCCAAAGCATTTGCCGTCAAGGCAACAATAGGTATATTGGCTTTTTTGTTGTTGCTCAGCGTACGGATCTCCTTGGTTGCCGTATAACCATCCATACGTGGCATCTGTATATCCATAAGGATAAGATCATATCTGTCTTCCGGTGCAGATGCCATCCATTCAACCGCTGCAATGCCATCATCCACGGCATCTACCTTAAATCCCGCTTCCTGCAGGATAGTCACTGCGATCTCGCGGTTCAGTTCATTGTCTTCTGCCAAAAGAATCTTACGTCCTATGTGGTGATTTTCCTGTCTTTTTTTCTCTTTAGCGGCAGATTTTCTGGGATTTCTAAGGATTTCCTGTAGTTCTGACAGGAAAAGTGGCTTGGAAACAAAGGCTGTCACACCTGCTTCCCTTGCCTCATCCTCAATATCGCTCCAATCATATGCAGACAGAATGATGATCGGTGTATCATTTCCGATCACTCTACGTATACGGCGTACCGTTTCGATACCATTGAGATCCGGCATGAGCCAGTCAATAATATAGACACTAAATGGTCGACTTTCTTCCCAGGCTTCCTGGGCACGGATAACAGCTTCTTTTCCGGATGTCGTCCAATCTGCCTGCATTTCGATCTTGCGCAGCATCTTGCTAATAGAAATGCAGGTATTTGCATCATCATCTACCACAAGGGCACGCGCTCCTCTCAATTCCGGTATCGGATTGCAGGAAAGACCGGTATCCAGCGTTTTGCAGTCTAAAGTGACTATAAACTCCGCTCCCTTGCCTTTTTCACTGTTGATGACAATACTTCCCTTCATCATGTCTACAATATTCTTAGCGATAGCGAGTCCAAGTCCCGTACCCTGAATGCCGCTTTCCGTCACTGTACGCTCTCTTGCAAAGGAATCAAAGATATGCTCCTGAAAATCCTTGTCGATCCCGACACCATTATCCTTGATACTGAATTCGTATGTAGCATATCCGGACTTCTGACAAGTTTTCTCTGAAATACGGATATTGATGGTACCGCCCGGCGGCGTAAATTTGACCGCATTGCTGACGATATTTAAGAGTACCTGGTTCAGGCGCAGTTTGTCTGTAACAATATCCTCGTGTACCACATCCTGGGTATCAATATAGATCTCCTGCTGCTTGGCGCTGATATTTCCCTGAATAATAGCACGCAGATCATGCAGAATATCCGGCAGATGGACTTCCGTCTCCTCAATCTTGACATTCCCGCTTTCGATACGCCCCATATCCAGTATATCGTTGATCAGACTAAGCAGATGCTTTCCGGATATATTGATCTTTCGCAGATACTCTAAAACATGCTCCTTATTGTCAATATGGCTGACAGCAAGTGCCGTAAATCCAATGATGGCATTCATAGGCGTGCGGATATCGTGGGACATATTGTTGAGGAAGATGGTCTTTGCCTTATTTGCGTGCTCAGCGGATGCCAGAGCCGTACGAAGGGCCTTATCCTGTTCGATCTCATGCTCTTTATCTGATGTAACGTTCCGGTTTGCCACCAAAACAGCATCAATATTCCCCTCCTCATCGTATCTTTGTGGAATGATAATGGATAAAATCCATTCACCACTCTTGGTCAGGAAGGTCTCTGTAATGGAAGGTTTATCACCCAGTCTCTCCGTTACATCTCTCATATTGATAAATCGCAGAAATCTCTCCTGATAAGCCTCGTCTACAAACTCCCGGATCTGTTCCTCCTGTTGGATACGGCTGATCGGAACCCGCTCAGTTGTCAGACCCAGAGAATCTGATTCCTTGACTGCCTCCACTTTTCCCGCAGAAAGATCCACCAGTATAATGGACTGGTAAGCACGTCCGATAGCATTGATGATACGCAAACGTTTCTGTTCTCTTTCCAGACTTTCATTTTCTGTCCGCTTCTGCAGAAGGATATATAAGAGCAGAATCAAAATAGCAACCAAGGTATAGACACCGCATACAATGTTTCTTGTCATAAAGATCTGGTAAGCAGGGAAAAAGACGTAAACGGTATAGTTACCGGTGGCATCCTTAGCGCCATACCATGTACCGTGTTTGGCTTTTATCTTGATCGTGTTATCCGTTTCCATCTGCACAGAACTGATATAGACCTTCTTCAAGTCATCTATCGTCTGTCCATATAGATCCTGATCGGTCGAACTGATGACCTTATCATCGTCACACACAAGGATGGCGCCGTTCATTTCCAGCGGAAAATCCGCAAAAAGATACTCTGTAGAAAGATCTCCGTTGGCGTCTTTTGTATCAGCTTTTTCCAGATAAGAAACCACAATACCGGCATCGTCTTTTCTAGCCACAGCTGCAAAGTCATACTGTTTGTCATCAATCGTGAGGCGGGTAGTATAGGTCTTTTCCGGATAGTCCAGGATCTCACTGACATAGGAAGATGTGATCAGATCTGTCCAGAGAGACTCTGCATTCTCGTCCCCGGACGTCTTGGCAATCACCTGTAAATCCTGATCCAGTACCATGATACCGGTCAGTCTCTGCTCCTTTGCATAAGCATCCAGGCTATCCTGATCCACAGTGATATCCTCTGCCATATAGGTACTGAATCCCCTGGTCTTATCCAGGATACGCACCAGACTTTTGACCTGATCATTCATCTGATAGGCATCGTAACGATTAATACGAAGTTTGGCGAATTCAATACTTTCGTCCAGCGAGGTCTGCAAAGATCTGCGGTCAAAACCGGTAAAGACAGCAAAGAGCACCAGTCCTAAAAAGATCAGGGTCATGACAAGCGGCAGCGTTCTTCGCATCTTTATATTCTTATTCATCTGTCGCTCCTCCCCATACTGCCTGGTCCGGATCCAGTCCATAATTCTTGGCAATCTTATCTATCGTTCCATCCTGCTTCATTTCTTCCAAGGTCTGCGTCAGATCCCTCGCCAACTGCTCGTGCGTACCCTTTTCAAAGGCAACACCGATCTGTGATTCGTATGGACTCTCATCTAATAAACGGTAAGCCCCGTTTCCATCAACCACCAACTGGCTGATCAAAGCTTCGTGACCCGCAATGGCATCTACATATCCCTTACGAAGAGCGGCAAAGACCTCTTCCGCTGTCGAGAAAGCATTGACCTGTTCCACTTGCGGAATAGCAGATTCGATCTTATGAAGAAAGAGACCCTCTGCCTTTGTAGTTGTCTGTACACCCACATTTTTGCCTTCCAGGTCCGATAGGCTATAGATATCGCTGTCGGTCTGCACGGCGATCACCTGCCGGCTATACATATATGGTCCTGCCCACTGGTACTTATCCTCCCTGCCGGTCATGGAATAGCAGCTCCAGATACAATCAATCGTACCATCAGAAAGATCATCATCCTTTTCTTCCCAGTCGATAAACTTAAACTCCGGCTCATAACCTAACTTTTCAAAAGCAGCGGCAGCAAGTTCAATATCAATGCCCTTGTAATTGCCGTTGGCATCTAAATAGGAGTAGGGCTCGAATTTATCTATCCCTACAACGATCTTAGTCATTCCGTTTTCTTCGCCTGCAGACCGGCTTCCACATCCTGCCAATATTCCTGACATTGCCAGAATCAAGCCTGCTGCCAAAAGAAATCCTCTGCCTTTCGCTTTGTTTTTCCTGATTCTTATCATAATTTCTGTTTTCCTGTAATCCTATTTCTTACTTTAAAAAAACACACGGAAGCCCCGGGTGTTTCATTGCCTTTGCAACTGGCTACCATTTCACAGGTCCTATAGCTTTGCGTCACATGCTTTCACATGCTTTGCCCTTATATGAAATTTGTATCTTTATACCAATTCTGCCTCATATAGATACATATTTATGCAATAATAACATAATTAATCGACAAGGGAAAGAATTATATAAGGCTCTCCATGTATTTTTGTGTATTTTCTGACATACTTTGGTGGATGTAAATCCACACTTATCGAAACGTCACGGTTCTCCGTGCATCCCACTCTGACAGCCGGACATGAAAAAAGAGGGGCAGATCTATGTATCTGTCCCTCCTGTAAGTCTATATATCAAGTATAAGATTAACCAAAGTATCTGTCAAGCAGACCCTTTAATGCCTTGCCATGTCTTGCCTCGTCACGAGCCATCTCATGAACGGTATCGTGAATAGCATCCAGATTGTTTCTCTTTGCACACTTAGCAAGATCAACCTTTCCTGCAGTAGCACCAAACTCACAATCTACTCTCCAAGCCAGGTTGTCCTTGGTCGTAGCCTTCATGTTTGGCTCAAGGTCTTCTCCTAACATCTCAGCGAACTTTGCAGCATGCTCTGCTTCTTCGTATGCTGCCTTTTCCCAGTAAAGTCCGATCTCCGGATAACCCTCGCGGTGAGCGATACGAGCCATGCAAAGATACATACCAACCTCAGAACATTCTCCCTCGAAATTAGCCTTTAACTGATCGAAGATGTACTTCTTGTCCTCTTCGCTGATAGCATCATTATTCTTGACTGTCTTGGCATAAACACCATACTCATGCTCAGCAGCAAGTGTCAATTCCTCGCCTTCCTTTATCTCCTTGAACTGGTCAGCGCCTACGTGACATACCGGGCACTCCTCCGGTGGCTGCTCGCCTTCATAAACATATCCACATACGCTACATACATACTTTGCCATAATCGTTTCTCCTTTTCTTTACTTATGATTGATTTTCTTAATTACTTATTGTTTCCCTTTCGGTGATCTTAATATAACATCTCCTATCACGGATGTCAATAGAAAATTAGGAATTATTATTATTTTTCTTTTATAAGACAAGCCGGACATTTTCCAAAGAAAACGACCTGACTCTGCTCGATCTCTCCGCCAAAGCCTTGATTTGCAAGGGTATGCAGAAATTCCAGATTGTCCATTTCCAGGTCTAAAACGGACTGACAATACTTACATACAAAATGGGGATGTTCTGAGGTATTGGCATCGTAGTGATCCTTAGCATCATTACAAGGGATGCGCTGCACCTGTCCCGTTTCCTCTAAAACCGTCAGATTCCGATAGACCGTCGCAAGGCTTATCTTGGGATAATCCTGCTGAACCGCTTGAAATATGGTCTCTGCGGTAGGATGCTTCTTGGTAGAAAGCAGATAATTATATATGGCTTCCCGCTGCCTGCTATAATTGAGAGTTTTCATATTACAATCCTTTCTGCTTCTCAAATAAATCAATAACTATTATCAATTTAGCATGAGATTCTCTTTTTGTAAAGCCCTTTTCTTCAGCCGGTGTATGCGCAAAAAAGAAGGCGATGCCATAAGACACCGCCTTCTGCTGCATATATGTATTTATTTTATACCAGAAGATCTGTCCGCTCCTTGCTTTCCTCGATCTTCTCATTCAGTTTCTTGCAAGGAATACTGATGACCAGTCCGAAGAGCAGGGCTACACCGATATAGGCTGTCATTTCTGTCAGATACATCCAGTAATCGCTGCCATGGGTTCCTGCGATCGCCTCACGAAGGGCATTCATACCATGTGCAAACGGCATATACTTGTAGAGATACTGGAATACCTTTGGCAATACTTCTACCGGGAAGGTACCACCACTTCCGGCAACCTGGATAACCATAAGTACGACTGCTGCTGCCTCGCCGACATTGCCAAAGGCATATGCCAGAGAATACATAAAGAGGGTAAAGGTAAAACTGGTAAAGGATGCAGCGAACCAGAACATAAACGGATGGTCACACTGGATACCCACATAGAGGATACATCCCAAAACCGTTATGATCGTCTGCAACTGTCCCATCAGATAGAATACAATATATCTTCCGAAGAACTTCTGCCAGTTTCGTAAGTTGCGGCATCCCGGATTGGTCTTAAGTCCGGTATGCATAATGGCGATCAGGATCAGGGCACCAAACCAGATAGACAAGATCACATAGAAAGGTGCGGTTGCAGATCCGTTATTTGCCATCGCATAGACCGGCTCCTGATCCAGATTTACCGGACTGGAGATAAAGTCTGCGATCAGTTCCGGATCAGACTCGATCAGTGACATCAAAATATTGTACTGGTCGTTTGACTCGATATCATCCATATCCGAGATCAGATCCTGCAGTTTGGTCTGCATCTCCAGCGCATCGTCTCTGGTGGACTCCAGTTTTTCCTTGCCAAAGGACATCATATCCGGATAAGAATCCAATGCAGAGGAAACGTCCTTGATACTGTCACTGGAGAAGTTCAATACCGTCTGAATCTCGCTGATGGATGACTGGATCGCATTCATGGTAGAGTTGAGCTGCGGATCTACCGTATCCTTGTATGTACTTCTCAGGGCTTCCACATTCTTCTTACAGTTGTCAAAATCTGTGTGCAAAGACTCTGATATAGCTTTGGAATCTGCAGATGTCTTATCGGAGGCATCCTTTAAGGTGTCCAGATCTGATTCAATCTTGTCAAAATCTGCATTGATTGCTTCTTTTTCCTGAATAATAGTCGAATTCGTAACATCTACATTATCCATGGCGCTGTTAAAACTGCTCTGCAAAGCCTCTACCGCTACCTTGATCGCATCGATCTGGTCTGACATGTTACCACTTGTGTTATCAATCTTATCAAATAAAGTATCCACAGCATCTGCCATATTATCGATCTGCTTTGTGATATCATCCAGGTTGACGGTTACCATATCAGATACAGTATCAATGCTGCCACTTGCAGCATCTGCCGCAGAATCCGCACTGTTTGCCATGCTGCGTCCTGTCTCCATGATAGAATCCAACTGGTCTGTCACAGCATTGGTAGCATCCATAAGACTATTTGCCGAATCAATGATGGCAATATAGGATTCCACAATCGTAATATAGGTAGACAGATCCGTATTCATATCTTCCAGTTTGTTCTTGACAGAATCCGTCAGATTGCCGTTACCACCGGACGAATTGTCCGTTACGACATATTCGCTCATACTTAAAAGTGCCTGTGCCATGGTTGATACAAATGCACTGTTAATCTCTTCCTGCACGGTTGTCTTGACCTTGCCGGTGATCTTTGGTGCGATGGCATTCTTTTTCTCATTCTCATAATACGTGATCTTTGGATTCTCAATATTTCCACCAAGGAAACTAATCAAGTCCTCAGAGAAAGATTCATCAATGACCAATGCTGCATAATATTTGCCACTCTGCACCCCGTCAACGGCCTCTTCTTCTGTATCCACAAAGACCCAGCCAATGGTTTTATTTTCTTTCAGGTTGCTGACGACCATATTGCCCACATTTAACTCAACACCTTCGATCTCAGTACCTTGATCACAGGAGGCAACAACAACATTAAGGTTTGAGGTTGATTCCTCTCCATAAGGATCCCAGTTGGATATGATGTTAAACCAGGCATAGAGACTTGGGATCACAGCCAGTCCCATGATGACGACAACTGCTACCACATTGGTGGCAAGCCGCTTGGCATCGGAGGTAAAGATACGGATAATGTTCATCATCTTAGTCGTCCTCCTTTTCATTCTTGTTGTCGGAACTGATCTTCTGGATCACGGCTTCCTTGAGCTGCTCCTTGCGCTCTGCAAGTCCTGCTTCGATCCTCTGCTTTTCTGCTTCTATCTTTTGTTTGCCCTCATCAATACGATCGCCGGCATAATCTAATTTTTCCGTAATGTTGCTCTCTGCCTGTTGGACTCCATCACCAATCAGGTTGCGATCGTCCTGTATTTTCTCAATATCAACGCCAAATTCCTTCATCTGCTCCAGCATTTTATAGTCGCTGAACTCCACATAGATCAGATAAAATGCTATGCCAAACAGAGAGATGATCCAAAGGAGAAGAAATACCAGCTTGCCCTCGGAGATCGCAAAACTGAGAATCAGAAAAAACAAGGGCAAAATGATATTGATCTTTAGGCCGATCTGTATTTTTTTCTGGTTCTGCTGATGTAATGTCTGTTCATAATCTACGAACTTTTCATACATTTTTCTATATTTATGTTTTTCTGCCAAAATCCTGCCCTCCTTACATCATTTCCGTATCTTCCATACGTTTTTCCATATAATGGTTCAGTCCCTCAAATGGGATGCGAATCCACAAACCGATCACAAGACCTACCACTAAGAAGGTCAGCAATTTGACCAGATATACTACGATATCCGCCTCATAGAGTCCACAGATACATTCACGCATGGCATTGATGGCATACGGGAACGGGAAAAAGATATATACCTTCTGGAAAAATTCCGGCAAAAGTTCAATCGGATAGGTTCCACTACTTCCGGCGATCTGCAATACCAGTACAACAACGGCTACTGCCTTACCCACATCACCAAAAGAATAAACAAGTGCGTAGATCAGTATGGTGAAGGTCAGGGATGTCAGGGCTGCTACAAGCCAGAACAAAAGAGGATGCTCGCACTGAATCTGCAGGATAAAGAGATCTCCCAAAACCGTGATCAGGGTCTGCACCTGTCCCATGGCAATGAAGAACATGCCTCGTCCGAAGAAAAGTTGTGTTGGTGTGGCATCCGGATATTTGGATCTGGTCACCTTTACCTTAACAATAGCAACCATGATGATAACACCTACCCATACGGACAAGACCGTATAGAATGGTGCCACGGCAGATCCATAATTCTCCACCGGATATATGGCAACCGACTCGATCTCTACCGGCTCGGAGAAGAACTCACCATACATATCCGGATCTCCGGTCAAGGTGTCAACCAATGTTTTCACACGGTCATCTTCCTCTACACTCTTTGCTTTATCGATTGCCTTGGTCAGCCGATCACTGATCTTTCCTAAGGCATCCTTTGTCTTTTCCAGACTCTTATCAGACGCTGATATGGTTGTCTGCAGAGAACTGAATACATTCCCCATTGAATTGAGTACACCACTTACATTGCTCATGACCGTGCTGGCATTATCGATCACATCCTCCAGATTGTCGATGCAGGTATTGAGCTGAGGTACCAGTTGATTGTTGATGGTATTCCTTGTGGACGTAATACTGGAAATAGCACTATCAATATCAGAAATCATGGTTGCCTCTGCATCCTTGACCTGCTGGGCTGCAGAATCATACTGTCCATCCAGGTCTGCCTGCTCTAATATCTTCTGGAGTGCTTCTACCGTATCGGAAAGCTGCTGTAAAGTATTGATCACGTCCTGATTGCCGGATTCATCTGCAAGAGACTGGCTGAGCGCATTGATGTCTTTATTTAACTGCTCGGTATCCTTTAGAGTCTGCTGACAGGCATCTGCCATCTGGTCAATATCTCCACTGAGCTTTGCCTGCTTTAACTGATTTTCCATATTGTTCAGCATCGTAATCATGGTGTCAACTGTCAGATTCATCTGATCCTTGTAGGCATTCAGGGTATCCTGACTCTGCTTGACGGATTGATTGGCATCGGAAAGACTTCCTGCCGAATCCTTTGTCTTCTCCTCGAGCTCGCTCACATCGTCTGTTGCATTTGCTATATTTGAGGATAATACTGCATTTCCGGTGATCACCTTATCAATGGTATCCTGATAATCCTTCAGATTATCATTTAACTTTTCTAATTTTTCAATAAAGGCATCAACGCCACCCTCTTCTTCAATGTCATCATACATATCATTGACATCCTCAAAGATGGTCTTGGTCATGACCTTTACAAATTCTTCATTGATATTACTTTGTACAGTCGTGACAATGGTATCAGAGATCTTGGTCGCTACCGGGTTCTTTTTCTGATTCTGGTAAAAGATCAGGGTAGGTTCCTCGGTTGTGTTTACGAACATATTATACATATTGTATGTAAAATCTTTTTGCACAACGAGTGCCGCATAGTATTTACCGGATTCCACACCTTCGATGGCTTCCTCGGCAGAATCTACGAACTGCCAGTCAACCTTATCGTTGTCCGCCAATTCATCCATGATATCCTCACCGGTATTCTTGAACTCACCGTCCTCATCCGTATAACCCTGATCCAGATTGACAGCCGCTAACTGTAGATTACCGGTATTGCCGTATGGATCCCAGTTGGAGTATATATTAAACCATGCATAGAGTGCAGGTAAAAAACATACACCAATGGCAATAATCAGGGCAAACAGATTCTTGGCCAGATTTTTCACATCTGTAAAAAAGATTTGTTTGATCGTCTTCATGCCTTTATCCCTTTCGTATTTGTGTGTTTCTTGATCAATTCTATTTTTTGCTTTCGCGTTAATTTCTTGATGGCCGCTTCCCGGCGCATAGCCTCTTCCTTTGTGGCATATTCCTCATGATAGACCATCTCCACGGGAAGACGCGCTTTTGTATATTTGGCACCCTTGCCCGCATTATGCGTTTGCAGGCGCTTTGCCAGATCGGTCGTATATCCGGTATAAAGTGAATCATCACTGCACCTGAGTATGTAGGTAAAATATCTATTATCTGTCATGACAGGAAGCTCCTTCTACATCTCCCAGATGTCCCATACGAATACTGTTCCGGGAGACCTTCTTGACCTGATAGAGCAATTCATCTGCCTCATGCAGAAAATCCCAGATCTTATTCCCCTCTCTCGGAATACCCCAGCAGATTCCCTGGGAAATAGTCAAAATTTCTGCAGCCTTAGAATATTTGTGTTCCACCGCCTGACGTAGGATCATTTGTTTGAGATACTCCGCCATCTGATAGGTCTCTTGTTCAGACATACCGGAATAGATCAGGACAAACTCATCCCCTCCATAACGGGAACAGAAGACATCGCCCCGATGCTGCATCTGCTTCATCATGCGAGACACCATCTTAAGTGCCTCGTCTCCTGCCTGATGACCGTAGTTGTCATTGTATTCTTTAAAATAATCAATATCCAGAATCTCGATCCCCAGTGCCACCTTTTGTTCACGGGCACGAAGAAAGGCGTCCTCTCCATATTCGTTTAACTTGTATCGATTGTAAAGCCCGGTCAGAGGGTCTGTTTCTGACTTGCGGTGCAATGCAATATTTTCCTGCTCGACTTCCCAGTTAATCTGTGCCAGATGATTGAGGGAATTGCGCATATTGATCATACTTGTGACCATGAGACTGTTTTCCTGCTCCATCCTTTCAGATAGCTCATAGTAAGTCACTGCAGCATCCCGATAATTGTCTTGATCTCCCATTATTTTATAATAACGGATCAAAAGAACCAGAAGTTTCTTTTCCAGATTGTGAATATTGGTCTGTTTGGTCAGTTCCTCCACCACAAAATAGCAATCCCTGAAATCCTCATAGCGTTCTCCCGTCAAGAGCATGCACATATATTCATAAAGATCGTCATAGACATCCATGATCGGTATGTCCTCTTTCAGATATTTGCCAATCCGCTCGATCTCTCGGGACAGGTCTTCTTCCTGACCCTTTTCATAATAATAACGCGCCTGAAAACATGACACAACAAGCCCATCTACATTTTGTAAATGCGGCTTGCATTCCTTTTCGATCTTGTCATTGTAGCGCGCCACGGTCGCAAACATTTCCTGGCTTGCCTCTTCCCTGCCCATGCAAAGATATGCCTTGGCAATGTTGAGATAGGCTGCCGTCAAATGCTCTATGTAACCCGGCATGGTCGGATTCACGATAATATAGTGATAACCACTCTCCAAGTGATCCAGTGCCTTTTGGTACTCACGGATGTTCAGATACAGGGATCCGATATTCATATGTACGATCCATTCCAGATTCGGCAGTCCGTATTTTTCACAATAAGAAAGTGCCTTTAGGTAATAATCCATGGCATAAGGCGCATTGCCCCGATTTAGGGACATGATGCCCAGCATATTGTTTGCCATCACGACATAGCCCCACTCCCCGATCTTTTCCATGGAAGGGATACAGGCTATCATCTGGATGTAGAAGTTTCTGGTGTCATTCATTAAATAATAGGTCTCGCCCCTGGAAAAGCAGGCAAAACCTATCAATGCATCGTCGTGTATCTTACGTCCGTATTCTTCAATCTTATCGCAGTTCTCCATAAGTCGCTTAGGGTCTCTGCCCCGGTCAGACTGAATTTCTTTTATCCAATTTTGAACCTCTTGCATATAAAGACTGATATTCATACGCCCATTATAAACCTGTCATTTTGAAAAATCTATTACCGAATTTTTCTTATTGTTGCAAAAAATCCTGCGGATTTACAGGGTTTCCATCCTTTCGCAACTCAAAATACAGGTTTGCTCCTTCTGCTGAATAATATTTTGATGGCTGGCTGATATATCCTATGCACTGACCTGCTGCAACATACTCTCCTGTTGCGACCGGAATCTCTTTCAACTGTCCATAAACAGCCTCGTAGCCATCGCCCAAGTCCATTGTTACTGTCGTTCCCGTTTTTGCATCATTTAAGATGGATGTGATCTTTCCCGCACAGGCGCTGACAACTTCGTCGTTGACCTCTGCTCCAATGATCAGTGCCGGGTTGCACTGGTATTGCTGTAATGTCTTAAAATACACCGTCTGATCCATACTGTAGCCGATCAGCACCTTGCCATCGACCGGCCAGGTCAATTCATCCGGAAAATGTAAGCTGATCGCGGATGTCTCTGCCACCTGCTCAATCACATTCTGTTCGGCTGTCTGCTGTGCATCCTGTTCTAAAAGACCTGCCTCGTATCGCTCCTTTTGCAGTGCTTCCATATCCACGGTCGAAGTCTTTGGCTCTACCGTGCCTGATACCGACTGGCTCTCTTCCTCAGCAAGACTTTCCTGCTTTGCCTCCTGACGCTGCGTTAGATTTTTCTGATAAAAATACATCAGCGTGAATCCAACCGTGGCAATGATCAGCATAATTCCCGCTATCTGATAGGATAAACGATGATTTCTTATATATTCATTCTGTCTCTTCATTCCACTACCTCCTACTCATAGGATGGCTGAAATGAAGGATTTTATACGATCAATGTACTTTCTTTTTTAAGGCTTCGCTCAGACGCGCAAACTCTTCTAAGGAAAGTGTCTCACCACGCACGGAAGCCGGATAACTCAGTTCCTCAATGGTCGCGATAATGTCCTCTTTGGCGACCGGAATGGTCGGCGCATTGTTGAGTCCGTTTGCCAGCGTCTTTCGTCTTTGATTAAAGGATGCGCGGATCACACGGAACAAAAAGCCCTCATCCGTGATCTCGACCGGTGGCTTTTCGTGACAGGTCAGGCGGATCACAGAACTTGCGACCTTTGGCTGTGGTACAAAACAAGTCGGCGGCACGACACAGACGACCTCCGGCTTGGCAAAATACTGTACTGCCAATGAAAGTGCTCCATAATCCTTGGTGCCCGGTCCTACCTGCATACGGTCGGCAACTTCCTTTTGCACCATGATGGTAATGGATGCCAGCGGCACATGGCTCTCAAACAAGCCCATAATGATCGGTGTCGTGATGTAATATGGCAGGTTTGCCACGACCTTGATCGGTTTTCCGCCATTTTTTTCTCTGGCAAGGGATGCAATGTCTACTTTGAGGATATCCTCGTTGATGACCGTCACATTATCATATTCCTCTAGGGTATCGTCCAAGACCGGCAAAAGATTGGTGTCGATCTCGACTGCCACGACCTCTCTGGCGGCTTCGCACAGATACTGAGTCATAGTGCCGATACCCGGTCCGATCTCTAAGACGAAATCATCCTTTGTGATCTCGGCTGCATCAATGATCTTTTCCAAAATATGTGTGTCAATCAGAAAATTCTGACCGTATTTTTTCTGAAAACGAAAACCGTGCTTTTCCAGCACCGCCATCGTATAGGCTGGATTTCCTAAATATGCCATAGTAACTCCTAATTTCTATTGTAATAGACCATACATGTTTCTTGCATTGATCTCTGTCTGCTTTTCTACTTCTTCCGGCAAAATGCCGCGGATGGCTGCGATCTTGTCGATCACATAGCGGATCTGCGATGAATCATTGCGCTTGCCACGGTTTGGCTCCGGGCAAAGATAAGGGCTGTCCGTCTCGACCAGAATACGATCAAGCGGGATCTCCCTTGCTGTCTCGACCAACTTTTTGGCATTTTTGAAGGTGACGACACCACCGATCCCAATATAATAACCCATAGCAATATAGTCCCTCGCCATTTCCGGTGAATAGGAATAACAGTGGATGACACCCGGGTGCTTGATATCCGGATGGGACTTTCCAAATTCACGCAAAATCTCCATGGTATCTTCCGCTGCATCTCTGGAATGGATGATAAAAGGCTTTTCCACCTCTACTGCCAGATCCAACTGCTGGCGGAACCAGTATTTTTGTGTATCTTTGTAGGCTTGTCCCTCCTTGCGGAAATAATCAAGCCCGATCTCTCCAATGGCAAGAACCTTTGGATCCTGCGCCATCTGGCGGAGGCGGTCGATACAGGACGCATCCATGGATTCCACTTCGTCTGGGTGCACACCAACGGCTGCATAAATATAATCATAAGACTGTGCCAAAGCGACACTGGAGGCAGAAGATTCCATATCCGCTCCCACATTGACAACAATGCCTACATTTTGGGATGGGAGAGTCCTCAATAAATCCTCCCGATCCACATCAAATTGTCTGTCATCATAATGTGCATGACTTTCAAATATCATCTTTTTCTCTCTTTAATTAAAGTAATCTTATAGACACTTGCAGGGTCAGACCAATCCGACCTGACCCTGAAGTTATAATTATAGTGTTTGATTAACAGATCTCTGCGCCTGCCGGCATGTCTTTTTCCGGTGTCATAAGTGACAGATTGCCCTCTGCATCCTCTGCACAAAGAAGCATTCCCTCGGAAAGTACACCTGCCAGTTTGGCTGGCTTTAAGTTCACGAGAACCATGACCTTCTTGCCGACCATCTCCTCGGCACTGTAGTATTTCTTGATGCCGGACACGATCTGCTTGGTCTGGCTGCCGATGCGAACCTGTGAGCAAAGCAGTTTCTTGGACTTTGGCACTTCCTCGCACTTGATGATCTCGCCTACCTGGAACTGCATCTTGGTAAAATCGTCAAAACCGATCTCATCCTTTGGCTCAATATCAATGACATCTGCCTCTTCTTCCGGCTCCTCCTGCGGTGCAGCAACCGGTGGATGGAGTTCAGCGACCTTTGTCATGACCTCGCCCAGATCCAATCTTGCAAAAAGGATCTCCGGTGTATCTGTCACCTTGGTGCCGCTGACATAGTGACCGAAAGTAGAAAGTTCCTCATAAGGGACTTCCTTTGCATTTAACTGTGTCAGGATACGGTCGGTTGTCTCCGGCATGAAACTCTTGAGTAGGGTAGCACCGATAGAAATACTCTCTACCAAGTTGTAAAGAACGGTTGCCAGACGATCCTGCTTGGTCTCATCCTTGGCAAGTGCCCATGGCATTGTCTCGTCGATATACTTGTTGCAACGCTTGAAGAGTGCGAAAACTTCTGTGATGGCATCTGCCACACGAAGATCTTCCATCTTGGCTTCCACGCGGGAAACAGTAGAAGTAACAACTGCCTTGAGTTCATCATCTACCGGCTCATTTACGCCCTTGTCACAAACGACGCCGTCAAAATATTTATTGCTCATGGAAATGGTACGGTTTACCAGGTTTCCAAGTGTATTTGCAAGGTCAGAGTTCATACGCTCTACCAGAAGTTCCCATGAGATAATACCGTCATTGTCATATGGCATCTCATGCAGGACAAAGTAACGTACGGCATCCACACCAAAGAAGTCTACAAGTTCATCGGCATAAAGGACATTGCCCTTAGACTTGCTCATCTTGCCATCACTCTGGATCAGCCACGGATGACCAAATACCTGCTTTGGAAGCGGCAGGTCAAGTGCCATCAAAAAGATCGGCCAGTAAATGGTATGGAAACGGATGATATCCTTACCGATCAAGTGCAGGTCTGCCGGCCAGTTCTTATTGAAGAGGTCAGAAGAATTGCCATCACAGTCATAACCGATACCGGTGATATAGTTGGTAAGGGCATCTAACCATACATAGGTGACATGCTTTGGATCAAAATCTACCGGAATACCCCAACTAAAGGATGTACGGGATACACAAAGATCCTGCAATCCCGGCAAGAGGAAGTTGTTCATCATCTCATTCTTGCGGGATACCGGCTGAATAAACTCCGGATGCGTATTGATATGCTCGATCAGACGATTTGCATACTTGCTCATCTTGAAGAAATATGCTTCTTCCTTTGCCGGCTGTACCGGTCTGCCACAGTCCGGACAACAGCCATTTTCATCCAACTGTGATTCTGTCCAGAAAGACTCACACGGGGTACAATACAAACCTTCATAGGCACCCTTGTAGATATCACCCTGATCGTATAACTTTTTGAAGATCTTCTTTACCTGCTTCTCGTGATCTTCATCCGTCGTACGGATGAACTTGTCATAAGAAGTATTCATCAGATCCCAGATACGCTTGATCTCTGTAGATACATTGTCTACAAATTCCTTTGGTGTGATACCAGCTTCCTTTGCCTTTAACTCGATCTTCTGTCCGTGCTCATCTGATCCTGTCTGGAAAAATACATCATATCCTTCCTGTCTTTTAAAACGAGCAATACTATCCGCCAGGATGATCTCATAGGTATTGCCGATATGCGGCTTGCCTGAGGTATATGCAATGGCGGTAGTAATGTAATACTTTCCTTTGTTTGACATCTTAACTTCTAACTCCTACTCTTCATCTTCTTCAACGACTTCGCCGGAAACAGTCTCTACAGTCTCCTCTGCGGCTTCGTCTGTCTTTTCTTCGGTTACGACTTCATCTTCATCCTCGAAAATGTCCTCGTCCATCTTTGCGCCACACTTGCTACAGAAAGCAGCGCCACCGCTTACAACAGCACCACACTTCGGACATGCCTTGCCACCCTTGGTGTATGCGATCTGCTCCTTGATCTCCTCGATCCGCTTCTGTGCTGCAACTACTTCTTCAAAAAGTGAGGTATATGCCTCTGGTGCGGCATCTTTATTCTCCTGATAGAAGATCTTACCGATCTCCTGATACTGCTTGTTCAAAAAATCTTCCTTTGAACGCATCTCATACTGTAACTTTGCAACATCCGTCATACCCTTTGCCTTTTCGCCGACTTCCTGTGTTGCACTTACGATAGAATCACCTAATTTGCTGAAAAAATCCATTTGTTTTTCCTCCTTTAGATAAATTTGTCAAAGTCATACTGATATATTCTGTCATTATAACATTATTATGGCGCGCTTTTCAACGTATTATCGCAGACTGTCAAGAATTGAATGCCCGATCGTATTCTCCGGCATATCTACGGAAAAATTATCTGCGATCGTCGCGCCGATCACCGCAAAGGTATCTTCTTCCGGTAAAGGTCCGCTGCCTTTGTGTTTCTTGGAATAAGCAAGAAACGGCACTTTTTCTCTGGTATGGTCTGTACCG
>CAVLBP010000013.1:0-30352 GCA_963661325.1 bacterium | reverse complement strand
AAGAGCGGGTGATGGGAATCGAACCCACGTATTCAGCTTGGAAGGCTGATGTTCTACCATTGAACTACACCCGCATATGCCCAGTTCCGGAATCGAACCAGAGACACGAGGATTTTCAGTCCTCTGCTCTACCAACTGAGCTAACTGGGCTCGTCATTTCACAACAACAAGTTGATTTTATCGGAAATCCCCTTGCCTGTCAAGAACTTTTTCGCTACCTGACAGCAAGGGGATCATACCACAATCCTATGATGGCATACGGCTTTCGTGACAGGTAAAGTAAACGATCTGCCGCTCCTTTGCAATATCTGAAAGAAGTTTTAAGGCATGCGCGATCTTATTCTCATCCAAATTGGTAAAAGGATCATCCAGTACGATCACCGGCTGTTCCTTATGATACAAGACATCCACCAGGGCAAATCTGGCACACAGTCCCACCAGATCCTGATAGCCGTGGCTCAGATAATCGCTGGAATGGGTAGATCCCTGGCTCAGCACCTGTACGGACAGATCCATGGTAATATCAAAGTCCATGTCCTTGACGGAGTCCTTATATTTATCATCCAAAATCGCCATATAATGTTCCATGCCCTGGCGCAAAGGCCGCATATAGGTAGACAAGAACTGCTCCTTGGCGATCTTTAAAAATTCTTCGGTCTTGGTAAGCAGATCTACCTTGCGGTCGCACTCTGCCTTTTCTTCCAAAAGCACATCACGACGGTTTTCCGCATCTTCAATGCCATCCAGTTCGACCGACAACTGGTGCAGCGACTCCCGATCCTGGGTAATGCCCTTTTGCATATCCTTGATCTCCTCGTCGATCTGTACCTGCTTCTCCTGTAACTGCTCGACAGAAAGCGTGATCTCCTCTACCTGATTATCCTCAGCAAATGCCTGGATCTTTTCCTGCAAACTGCCGATCTCTTCCTGCAACTGACCATAACGCTGCCGTTTGCTCCGGATCAGGTGCAGTTGTTCCTGCATGGATGGGCCTTCCCCCAATGGAAATCTGCCCAGATATTTTGTCAGCAGCCGCTTCTGCTCCTCCATAGTCAAACGGATCAATTCCAACTGCTTACGGCAATGGATATATTCCTCATAGGCATGTTTATCTTTCTTCAACCGTTCTAAAAGGTCTGCCTCATTGCCCTCATGGTAAAGATCCATGTGATATACCTGAGCATAGCGGTCTAATATGGTATAAAGTTCCATCCGCAGATCTGCCATTTCTTCTACGGCATCTGTCGTCTGCGCAGTTGCCTGCTGTTCTTCTTCCCGCAGACGCACATAGTGATCCAGATTGACACGGATCTCATAGACCATCTGCTGCATACTATCTGCCGGTGTCAGTTTAAAATCTGCCAAAAAAGCTTTACAACGGATCGCCAGTGCTTCCCTTTCTTCCCGGCTCTGTGCCAGCGCCTCCTCAGCCTCTGCGAGTTGCCCCTGTAAATCTTCCTGCTTATTGCGGTGCAAAGATCGTATTCTGCCGATCTGCATAAATGCGGCTACACCTGTCGCTGCTGCACCGACAAAGCAAAGGATCTGATAGATCGTGCTGCCCTCTGCTTCCGGTGCAAGGACACGGAAAGAAAATCCTCCCAAAAGCAAGGCTATAAACAAGATAAAAAGCACCAGAACGCCTGCCGTCTTTCCAGCCGTCCTGCTCGTCTTCTGTGCCATATCTGCGCGCGCTTTGATATTTCGGTAATTTTCATCCTGCTCCACGATACGACCGTCCAGACGCGACAATTCCACAACGTCCTTTTCTATCTGTGATAATTCCTCTTCTGTCGGAATCTTATTTGCAAAGAAATATTTTAACTGGTCTAACTGTGCCGTCGCATCCTCTGACAACTTGGAGTGCTCTCCCTGCATGCGCAATTCCTGCACGCGGGCAGACATATCCTTCCACTTGGCAAGATCCTCCTCATCCGGCACTTGGTCCCCAAAGAGATTCTCCCACTTCTTGATCTGCTGATCCGGCGGCAGCTTGATCGCCAGATCCTTTTCCGTGCGCCGGCTCATGTCAAACTGGCGCTCTACATCTTCCAGTTTGGCGTGTTCTTCTTCGGTCGGCAGACCTGTGGCAAAGAAATCATCCAGAGCATTCATTTCTTCCTGCTGCTTTTCCAGAAATTCCTTTTGCTGGCGATAGGCTCCCATATCCTGTTCACGCTTGCTCTGCGTACGGATGGCATCTGTGATACGGTTCTTTTCTGCCTCCATCCAGTTTAGGGACTTCTTCTTTTCCTCTAACTTGTCAAACTGCTTGCGGTAGCCATCTAGGATCGCCGCTTTCTTGTCGATCACTTCACTGCATCTGCTGATCTCTTCCTTGATGATATTGATCTTGCCGTTGTTGACCTTGCTCCGTCTGGTGTAATTTTTGCGCACTTCACTCACACGGCTCAAAGCCTCATCAAAATTGTTGATGTCGTCCTTAGCCGCAGCCAGATTTCCCATCTTGGCATTCAGACTGTCCGTCATGGCAGTTGATACCGCCGCCTGTGGGATAAAGATACTTTTTTCAAAAGAATCCCGGTCTACCTGAAAGAGTTCTTCGCCCAGATTCTGGGAAAAATCGTCACAGGCTGCCCCGGTATTGGTATCGATCAAGGTAAAAGTATCATCCTTATCCGTCTTGCCAAAACTGCGCTCGACCCGGTAGCGCTTGCCCTCTGCCTCAAAGATCAGATAGCCGCCACAGACACCGCCATCCCAAGGCATATAATGCTTGCGCTCGGTCAGCATTTTAGTGCGCGCCGAATAATCCATGCCGTAGAACATGGCTTTCAAAAACACACTGAAGGTCGTCTTTCCCCAGCCATTTTCCTGACATAGGGCATTCATGCCGTCAGAAAAATCGTAAGACCATTCTTTGATTGTCCCAAATCCGGTAATATAACAGGAAATTAACTTCATACTTCTATGTCCTCGCCCATAATTGCTTTCATACCCAACTCAATAATGGCTGCTCTCTCGTCCTCCGGCATATGCTGTCTTTCCATCAGACGGACAAACTCTCCTTTGAGAGACTTGTCATTTCGGAAACTCTCATAATCGATCTGTACCGATGTGCGATCATAGACCTTGATAAAAAAGAAATCCTGATCCAGACTGCGGCGCAGGCGCTCGCAATCAATATCGGTATCTATATTGGTCTCACCGATCACCATGATCTTGATCAGATCCTCGGATGAAATATCCTTCACACATTCCTTGGCGGCACGGATGATCGCCGCCATATCCATCGTCGGATCGACCTCTACTTTGACCTCATGCAGCATCCTTTTTGCGATCGGCACAAATTCCGTATGGATCTTACCATCGCTGATATCCAAAAGGACAAAGCCCTTCTCTCCGCACTCGTCAAAACCGCGCCCCTCCAGACAACCGCTGTAACAATAGACACCACGGTCATCCAGCCTTTCCTTTTTGTAGGAATGGATATGCCCCAATGCCAGATAGTCGATATATTTGCCCCGCAGCATGGAAAGGTTGACGACCTCTGTCCGGTCATTGCCCTGATAATCCGACTCCTGTCCGTGCAAAGCGACAATATTCACACGGTTCTGATCCAGCACCAGATTCATCCCCAGGGTCTGACTGTTTTCCTTGACCAGTTCCATGCCGGTGATGACCACATCCCCATAGTCATAGGATGTCCACTCATCTGTGCCAAAGAGTTTTAAATTGGTAATATCCTCCTGTTCGGATAAATCTTCCACAAAATCTAATTGATCGTGATTGCCCCTGATATAGCAAAAATCGATCTGCGGATGCTGTCTGATCTGCTCGATCACGCGGTTCTTTGCCGTCTTTCGTACATTTGGCTTGTCAAACAGATCTCCGGCGATCAGGATCACACGCACATCCTGCTCTGCGGCATATGCCACCATGCGCTCAAAAGTATCCAGCAATTCATCCCGTCGCATGCTTGCTGCTTCCCGATCCAGATTGCTTTCCATCTTGGAATCCAGATGCAGATCTGCACAATGAATCATTTTCATATTGCTACCTCTTTATAAATGTCTCATACCATGTAGATTAGTATAACACATACTCCTATGGCTTGTCTGTCAAAAATTGTCTCAGTCCAGTGGTTTAAATGCCTCCATAGCCTCCCGGTTGACGCGCTCTACTTCCTTTTCCAGATCCCTTGCCGAAAACCGCCTTGCTCCTTCGCCAATGACGATCATCTGCTCCCGGCGATCCGACGTTGCCACCGTCACCTCGTATTTGCCCGCCATATCATGTGTCGTGCGCTCTATATAGGCATCTGCCGTCTCCGCCTCTCTCGTATAGACCACATGGATATTGTGATAGTCCACCACTTCCTCCACATGACCGCGCACACGATAGGCATCGAAAACAACGATCACTTCCTGCCCTATATGCCCCTGATAATTACACATGATATCCAGCAGTCTGCCTCTGGCACCGTCAATGCTGACCTTAGCGATCTCATCCAACTCTTTCCATGCAAAAATAACATTATAGCCATCGACCAGAAAATATTTTTTCCCAGCCGGTGCTTTCTTGTCTTTGTCATGCGCTTTTTGATAGGCTTCACGCGCCTCCTGCATCCGTTCCTTTCGGTCTGCATCGACCACACGCTTCTCCGCGCCCGGCAGCCGCCGCTTGATCTCCCCAAATTCACGGACAAAGATCTCTTCCAGATCGGATTCCAGTCCGCCGTAACCGTCGTAGCCCTTGGGCTGTCCCTGCCGCATCGCCTCCGCCCTTGCCTTGGCTGCCACAATGACCTGATCCATGCTTTCTTCCTGCTTTTTCTCATACAGATAGGATGCCATCGGCATATGCATCTTATCCTCGACCTCATACCAAGGCACCAGATAGCCCGCACCATGACCACAAAATACCGAATCACAGGTATTGCGCAGATCCTGATCCGGGTCATAAGCCATCTCTGCTACCACCTCATCCTGGTTGTGGCATGGAAAATAGCCTTCCAATGCAAGTGTCATCTGTCCCAGACCACCGGTCGCCTGCGCCAGGCTTGCGCCATAGTCCCGCATGAGGGCTACCGGCGCGATCCCCTGCAATACGGCTGTCTCGTTTTCTAAGACCGGCGCATCAAACTTACCATACATCCTGCTCATATCCGTCATAACACGTCCCAGAGCCTGTTGCGGCATCTCGATCCGCACCCGGTAATATGGCTCTAGTAGCACGCTCTGTGCCTTGCGCAGTCCCTGCCGGACTGCCCGATAGGTTGCCTGTCTGAAATCCCCTCCCTCCGTGTGTTTCTTGTGTGCCTTACCACTCACAACAGTAAGTCGCACATCCGTAAGGGGAGATCCGGTCAGAACGCCCCGGTGTGTCCGCTCGGCAAGGTGTGTATAGATCAGTCTCTGCCAGTTCAGATCCAAAATATCCTGTGGGCAGTCCATAGCATATTCCACGCCGCTTCCCTGGGGCAGTTCCTCGATCAAAATATGTGCCTCCGCATAATGGCGCAGGGGTTCAAAATGTCCCACGCCCTCTACAGCACCGCGTATCGTCTCCTTATACCGCACTTTTCCCGCGCCAAAGGTAACCAGAATGCCATAGCGCTTTTTCAACTGCTGCTGCAAGACTTCCGTCTGGACCGGTCCCATGAGATGCACATGCACCCGTCTCGCCCTCTCCTGCCAAGTCACGCGAAGGGTCGGATCCTCTTCCTCCAACTGCCGCATATAAGATAGCAAAACATGAGGCGCACACCCCTCCGGTGGGATGACTTCATAGGAAAGTACCGGTTCAATGATCGCATGTTCTTCCCGCACGCAATTTCCAAGCGTCATACCTGCATAAGATCGGCTCAAGCCCAAAATAAGGCAGACCTCGCCTGCCTCCACCTGATCTACACACTCATAGCGTTCCCCGGAATACAGGCGGATCTGATTTACCTTTTCCAGGCAGGTCTCCTCTGCCGTCTCATCCTCGGTATCACTGTCTGTCCCCGCAAAAGGAATGGCATACGACAGATTATCTTTGATATGCATTGTCCCGCCCAGGATCTTGAGATAGGTCAGACGATTGCCCTTTTGATCCCGACCGATCTTAAAGCATCTGGCAGCAAACTCCTGCCCCCAGGAAGGCTGTCGCATATAGTCCTGCATGAGGCGCAAGAGTTCCTTTACTCCCTGCACTTTGAGGGCAGAACCGAACAAAACCGGAAAAATCTGTCTTTTAGCGATCGACTCTGCCAAAAGTTCCCGATCTAAGTCACCGGTATTTAAAAAGGCATCCAAAAGCGGTTCACTGCACAGGGCGATATGCTCCTTGTCCTGATCGCTCATACCTGCATTCCCATAAAAAGCCCCAAAATCCATGCAGGCATCCGCCAGTTTTTCCTGCAAATGCGAAAGCAATTCTTCCCTGCTCCTGTGGCTGACATCCATTTTATTGATAAAGATGACACAAGGAATGCCATAATTTTGCAGAAGTTTCCACAGGGTTCTTGTATGTCCCTGCACGCCGTCAATCCCACTGATCACGAGAATGGCATAGTCCAGCACCGACAGGGTACGCTCCATCTCTGCCGTAAAATCCGCATGTCCCGGTGTGTCTAAAAGTACATATTCCACATCTTCATACGCAAAGCGTGCCATTTTGGAAAAAATGGTGATCCCACGCGCTTTCTCCATGTCATCAGTATCCAGATGGGCATCCCCATGGTCGACCCGTCCCATGCTGCGGATCGCTCCCGTCTCATACAAAAGAGCCTCTGATAAGGTTGTCTTTCCGGCATCCACATGTGCCAGAATGCCTATGGTCAATCGTTTCATTCTCTACATTTCCTTTTCAAAATGCTGATAATCTTTTGTTCCATTCCAATCACCGCCCCAGGAAAAACCATGCTGGGTAAAAATGCGGTAGCAGACATCATCCCGCGAGATCATGTGCGGGCGCAGATTGCTCCGATCCTTATAAAGATCGTACTGCAAATAGGGACTGGCTCCCGCCGCCGTCACATCATTTGCAGGCACATAGGGATTTTCCAGAGGGTTGATATCGATCGCCATGCCATACGCATGCTCAGATGTAACATTTGTTCCTGCGATCTTGCGATAATGAAAAGCGGAGGTATTATCCTGATTGATGGAGTCGATATCCGCCTGCTCAGCACCGCGCGTCGTATCGTCCCCGTAAAACCGATCGATCCGATACATGGAATGGATCTCATATCCCTCCTGAAAAAGTTCTAAAAAGATCTGCCGGCAATCCTCAGCGATCTTTGTATTCACGACGATCTCTCCCACCTGGATCTCATGCTCATAATTATAATGTAAGACCTTGAGATAAGACAGGTCGTCGTAAGAAATATCCGGATTATCTATATAAGATTTTCCTTTCATATCTTCTTTTTGCGCCTCAGTAAGTTGACTTGAAGTAAAATACTTGTCCGGATCCTTTAGATCAAGCCTTGCCGCATCTAAGACCTGTCCTGCTTCCAGATCCTCTATACTCTCTAAGATGACCGGTTCCTGTTCCGCTCCGGTCGTCTCCTCCTGACTTTCCGCTATCTTTTCTTCCGGCTTTTGTAACATCCCATGCAGATATACCAAGCCAAGGATCAGTACCGCCAGCATGACCATAAGACTTCCGTAACGTATCCGATGGGAAGTTTTTTCTCTCCGATTGTCTGTATCCCTTTCCGCCATGCGTGATTCCTCCTATTGATCCTGTCTACATCCCTTTGATATAAATCCCTATGATGCAAAAGAGGACCTCTTTCTATTCAGAAAGAAGTCCTCCTTACAGAAACTGCCGCAGACCGGAATCGAACCGGTACGATGTCACCACCACAGGATTTTAAGTCCTGCGCGTCTGCCAGTTCCGCCACTGCGGCCCGTTACGAGCACTTAACGAGAACAAGCGTAGCGCCGTTCGAGTTTAGTGCGATACGTACTTGACCCTTAGTGAGAACGAACGCTAGTGAAGTTCGAACTTAGTAGTCAAGTGTTGTTACGAACACCCTACTACCACTGATCCCTAGTCAAGTACAATGGGTGGTGGTGGATTCGAACCACCGAAGCAAGATGCAGCAGATTTACAGTCTGTCCCCTTTGGCCACTCGGGAAACCACCCATTTCAAAACAAATTCATGTCCTGATAAAATAAGATTATAGCACAGCCTTTTTACGCACGCAAGATTTTTTTCTTCTCTATACTTCCTGTTTAAAGACCATGCCGCTGTTTGCCGTAAGGCTGACATGCAGCATACCTTCCTTGACGGCATACTTGGTCGGCATAATCGAATATCCTCTCTCATTGGTAAGCATCGCCTGCATCATAAAGCCGTCTGCCACCTCTGCCAGATAGACCGGAATATCCGCCTCTATGGTCTCCGTGCCTACATTGACAGCCACCACATAGCGTTCCTGTTCGTTAAAACGTCCATAGGAGATAAAGTTCTTCATCCGCTTTAAGAATTTAAAGGAACCGCGCCGCAAGGCACTGCTGCACTTATGCACCATGATCATATCCCGATGATAATCGATCAGAGGATAGTTGGCATTCCCCCATGGATAAGTACGGCGGTTATCCGGGTCGGTAAAGCCACACACGCCCGCTTCGTCCCCATAGTAAAGGGCCGGTGCTCCCGGCCAGGTCATCTGCATCAGGACTGCCACCTTATAAAGCGGTATATTGATGTCCTCTGACGCTGCCGCCACGCCCAGCGCAGAGGCTCTGCCCACCTTATGATTGGTTCTGGTCAAAAAACGGGAATGGTCGTGATTTGACAACTGGTTCATGGCTGTATAAAGAGACGGACCTGTAAATTTTGTCATGTAATAGCGCATGGCATTTTCAAAGCGCTCACTGTCGCCCTGCGCCCCCGGTTCATATGCATCACTGTGCTTCTCCATACCGGTCACAAAATAGGAGATCGGTTCCATGAAAGCATCGTAATTCATGACCGTATCCCAGGCATCGCCCTGTAACCAGGAAGATGCATCTCCATAATGCTCTGCTAAGATGATGGCATCCGGATTTGCTTCTTTGACAGCCTTGCGGAAATCCCGCCAGAACTGATGGTTAAATTCCGGGCTGTGTCCCAGATCTGCCGCCACATCCAGACGCCAGCCATCCGCATTATAAGGCGGAGAGACCCATTTTTTCCCGATCTCTAAGATATAGCGGTAGAGATCTTCAGATCCCTCATAATTGAGTTTCGGCAGGGTATCATGCCCCCACCAGCCCTCATATGTGCCATTATCCGGCCACTGGTTCTCATCATAAAAATGAAAATAATCACGATACGGACTGTCCGCCGCTTCATAAGCACCCGGTGCATATCCCTTGTCGGTGCGATAGATCTTTTCCCGGTTGAGCCATTTGTTAAAGGAACCGCAGTGATTAAAGACACCATCCAGGATCACACGGATGCCTCTGGCATGTGCCTCCGCGATAAAGTCTGCAAAGAACCGGTTGGATGCCTCCAGATTTTCTTTTGCGGTCACACGATTGATAAAACGGCTTGCTCCTGCATTGTCCCTTGCATCTTCCGGCAGGGTCTGACCTTGGTCTAAAACAATCTTTCCATAGTGGGGATCGATATGGTCATAATCCGCAATATCGTATTTATGATTGGAGGGAGAGACAAACAAAGGATTGAAATAGATGACCTCTACCCCCAGGCTTTTCAGATAATATAATTTCTGCCGCACCCCTTCCAGATCTCCGCCATAGAACTCAGCCACACCGAAATCTGCGTTTGGCAACTGGTTCCAATCCCTGATCTGCCGGCTCATGGTCTTAATGTAATGATACTCATTGTCCAGCACATCATTGGTCGGATCCCCATTGGCAAAACGATCGACCAGGATCTGATACATAATGGCTCCCTTTGCCCAGTCCGGTGTCTCAAATCCTGGTAAAATTCGAAAAAAATATTCCGGTCGAGCCTCATGACTCACACCATATTTATCGTAAAAGCACTGTTCCTCCTCGCTTTCCCGAATGGAAAAACAATAGGAGAATGCCTGATCTCCCAACTGCACCTGCGTCTCGTAGTAGTCAAAACGGTCGCCCGCCTGAGTCGGGCTCATAAGATAATGCACATCCTTCGCCAGCAGATAGATCTCCCTCGCATGCCCATGTGCGACGCGCAGACGAATCGTGACCCGGTCGCCAGGCTTTGCTTCCATAGGGATCACATACTGCCCTGTCTCATCACTGTAGATTGCTTCTGTATTCATAATCTCATCCTCTTATCTCACATGTTATCTTCTTTTATCATACTCAGTTTATCTTGTCTTTTCTAGGGATTTTTGTAGATTTTTCTCAGATACAGAAAAAATAAAAATAGAAAGTAAAAAAGACAGCTATCGAACGCTGTCTTTTTAGGAGAAGGTATTTTTACTATGGGGTTAGCAAAAATATTTATATAATGTATTGGGGGGTTTTTACGATTGTTATTATATAATGCGTCCACCCATAAGTGTTCACAAAGTTACCAATTTTGCATAGATGTTTTTGTGCAACATGCACAAATTATAACTCATATAACAATCGCAAGCCCTTTTCCCAACTTAAATTCCTTCCACAACCACGCCTTCTTCTTCCGGCTGTGGGATCGGATCACCGCCAAAGAGAGCCTCAAACTCTGCACGTCCGATCTTTTCTTTTTCCAGAAGGAGTTCTGCACACTTGTGTAAAACATCCTCGTGCTCTTTGATCAGATCGGTTGCCTTGGCATAACATTCCTGAATGATGCGCTTGACTTCGCCATCAATGGTCGAAGCGACCTGCTCACCATAGCCTCTGGTATGCGCCAAGTCTCTGCCGATAAAGACTTCATCCTCGTCATTATCGTAGTTGATCGGTCCGACTTCTGCGGAGAAACCATACTTGGTGACCATGTCCTTGGCTGTCTGGGTCGCCTTCTTGATGTCAGAAGATGCCCCTGTCGTAATGTCGTCAAAGATGATCTCCTCTGCCACACGACCGCCCAGAGAAACGATGATATCCTGTAACATCTTACCCTTGGTATTGAACATTTCATCCTTTTCCGGCAGTGGCATAGTATAACCTGCCGCCCCCTGTCCGGTCGGAATGATGGATACCGAATAGACCGGTCCGACATCCGGGAGGACATGGAAGAGAATGGCATGCCCAGCCTCGTGGTATGCCGTGATCTTCTTCTCTTTTTCGGAAATGATACGGCTCTTTTTCTCCGTACCCAGACCTACTTTGACAAAAGATCTCTTGATATCATTCTGACAGATATAGACTCTGCCCTCTTTTGCTGCTAAGATCGCCGCCTCATTTAAGAGGTTTTCCAGATCGGCTCCGGTAAAGCCTGCGGTCGTCTGTGCGATCTGCTTGAGATCCACATCATCCCCCAATGGCTTATTCTTGGCATGCACACGCAGAATCTCCTCACGTCCGCCAACATCCGGTCGTCCGACAAAGACCTTACGGTCAAATCGTCCCGGACGCATGATCGCCGGATCCAGAATATCAACGCGGTTGGTCGCTGCCATCACGATAATACCCTCGTTGACACCAAAGCCATCCATCTCGACCAGCATCTGGTTCAAGGTCTGCTCACGCTCGTCATGTCCGCCGCCCATACCGGTTCCGCGTCGTCTTGCCACGGCATCGATCTCATCGATAAATACAATACAAGGCGCATTCTTCTTTGCTTCTGCGAAAAGATCACGCACACGGGATGCACCGACACCTACAAACATTTCAACGAAATCAGATCCCGAAATACTGAAAAACGGCACACCTGCCTCTCCGGCTACTGCCTTGGCAAGCAGGGTCTTACCGGTTCCCGGAGGTCCTACTAAGATCAGTCCCTTAGGAATACGGGCACCGACCTTGGTGTATTTTGCCGGATCTTTCAGAAAATCCACGATCTCTTCTAATTCCTCTTTTTCTTCCCTCAGACCTGCTACCTGTGCAAAGCGCACCGGCATCTTGTCCTGCGTGGTCATCGTAGCACGGCTCTTTCCAAAATTCATCATCTTGGTATTGGCTCCGCCGCCCGCCTGTGCCTGTGCATTCATCATCATCATAAAAAGGATGAATACGACTGCGACAACGATCAGCATAGGGAGCAGACTCTCCATGAAGCCGCTGTTGGGAACGTCATTTAAACTATAATCAACGCCTGCCTCATCCAGAGTGTCCTGCAACTCTCCTACATCAGACACATAGACGGTAAATTTCCCACCGGCAGTCGTCGTGATCGTCACCGATCCGGTCGGCACCTGCTCATTCTGATGAATAACTGCGGATGCCACCTCGCCCTTTGCCAATGCCTTGTCAAACTGGCTGGAAGTATATGTCGCTGTCTGTGGATTGGAAATGGAATACCAGATAAATACCACGATCAGGATCAGCACAACATATAAGCCCAGACCCACTCTATTCTTTTTCAATGATTGCCTCCTTTATAACTCTACAACCCCGATGTATGGCAGATTACGATACTTCTGGTCATAATCCAATCCATAGCCTACCACAAACTCATCCGGGATCGTGAATCCGACATAATCAACATCCACATCCACCTCACGGCGATCCGGCTTGTCTAACATGGTACACAGACGAACGCTCTTGGCATTGCGCTCCTTAAATACATCCTGTAAGAAATGCAGGGTGTTACCGCTGTCGATGATATCCTCTACGATCAGGACATTGCGTCCGTCTACCGGAATCTCGACATCGCTCTTGATCTTGACCTCACCGGTAGATACCGTGCCGGAACCATAACTGGAAGTTGTCATAAAATCAATCGTTACCGGAACCGTGATCCTCTTAGCCAGTTCACAGGCAAAGAAAGATGCGCCACGCAAAATGCAGATCACATATACGCTCTCTCCTTCATAGTCCTTGCTGATCTGTGCTCCTAATTCTGCAATTCTTGCTGCCAGATCCGCTTCCGGGATCATCTCTCTGATTGTCTCACTCATTTTCATTTTCCTCCAAAATCTGTATTTTTAATATTCTTTTTGTATGATCGTCTACTTTATAATACGCACTGATCCGATACCCGATCGCCCAGATCACATGATCGCCATCGCATAAAAGCGGAACCCGATCCCGTTCCCACCTGGATACCTTTTCATTGACAAAATAATCCTGCAATGACTTGCGACCACCGGACGCAGTCACGGTCAGATAGTCTCCCTTACGCCTATAGCGTAATTGAATAGCATTCTTTATCTTATCATAATCAAACCATTTCGTATAGAATTTTCTAGGAATTTCCATCTTGGGATCATAGGAAAAACTGGATATCTCTATATATTTGCCTGTCTCTGCCAAGGGAATACGGATCCCTTTTTCAATCTCCTCCATAGAAAAAGTGTGGTAAAGATCTGCCTTTTTAGATGCGCCTTCCTCGCGTCGCATTTCCAAGCCTTCATATGTGCGGCAGACACGCAGTCCAGAGGGAAGATCCACCAAACGTCCTGTCTGTGCCCCAAAAAGTTGATCCAGACTTTCCAAATGCACCGTGCTGATGTCCCGCAGACCGGGTACATAGGTCTCCAGCCACAGATATAGGACCTGGCACCGCAGAAAAGACGGCTGATCCTCTAAGACTTCTGCCAAAAGCAGATCGCCCTGCCTTGCCCGGACAAGCAGGTCTTTTGCCGCCTGCCGGATGTAATCAGCCACCTGCCCCAGATATAAGGCCTCCCTGCCTAAGTGTTCACCTGCCTGCGCATTGATCTTTTGCAGTTCCGGCATGACCTGATGGCGCAGGCGGTTTCTGTCATAATGGATGTCTGCATTCGTACTGTCCTGACAATAAGTCTGTCCCAGTTCTCTTAAATATGCCTCCAACTCTGCCCGGCTTGAGGCTAAGAAAGGACGGATGATACATCCTCTTTTGACCGGCATGCCCCGCATGCCCTCCAGCCCCGTGCCCCGCACCAGATGAAAGAGCATGGTCTCTCCATTATCTCCTGCATGATGGGCTAGGGCGATGCGCACCGGATGCCCCAGGTCTTTTTCCCAGTCCTCGGCTTCCTGCGCAAAGACCGCATAGCGCGCCTCCCGTGCTGCTTCCTCCACAGCCGTCTGCGCTAAAACTGCATCCCGCAGGCGGTCCTTGACCGATATGGTCCGCTCCGGGATCCCAAGTCCCCGGCACAGGTTCTCCACAAATTCCTGATCCCGCAGGCTCTCCTGACCGCGGATACCATGTTCTACATGGATGCAGCGCAGCCGGATCTGAAAACGTTCACGCATCTGCCACAAAAAGCATAAGAGTGCCACCGAATCTGCTCCACCTGACACACCGACCAAAATACCATCGCCCGGATGTATGAGATCTTCCTGCTCTATAAATTTGCATACGCTTTCTTCCCATTTTGCCTGCTGCATTTCTTACCTTTCCAATGCCTTCAAGACCAGCACAGTCATATCATCCGCCACTGTCCCTCCGGTAAAAAGTAAGACGCGCTCTATGATCTTTCGTGCAAATGTCACAGCATCTGTATCTGCCAGTTCTTCGATCAACTGACGCAGCATCTCTACCGCGTCCTCAACCTGCAAATATTCTAACACACCATCCGTAACGAGTACAAGATAATCGCCTGCTTCCAGATAGAACCTGGAGGGCAGTGCCTCCAAGGATGCACTGGCTCCCATAGGCAGGCTGTCCGCCTCGATCACCTCGGTTCTCTTTTTATGACGTACAAAGGAGACATGCGCCCCCACCTTATAAAAATCCACGATCCCCGTGTATTCATCCACCAGGCAGGCATCCAGTGTCGAAAAACGCTCCGCTTCCGCCCCAAAAATCATTGCCGCATTCATCAGGCGCAGTGCCATATCTATGGTAAAACCAGCCTCTGCAAACTGCAAAAAAAGACTAACGACCGTATCACTTTCCTCATGCGCCTGTCTCCCACTGCCCATGCCGTCCGACAGTGCCATGACAAAGGCTCCCCTCTCCAGACGTCTGGTGCCGAAACTGTCTCCTGATATCGACTGCCCCCGCTGTAACATCTTAGCAACACCGTAGGAGCATTCCAGTTTAGGTCTTGTCACAAAGACATAATCTGCACGCTCGCGCCCCACAATACTGCGGTTCTGTTCCACCATCATCAAGGGCTGTCCACTGCAATTTTCCAGAATTGCCAACACTTCTTTGCTGGTCATACAGACACCGGCGCGCGCCGCCAGTTCCATAAAGATCCGGCAGGTTCCGTTCTTCCGCCGGTAAAAATGCAGGTTCCATACCCGAAGCCCGACCTCACGCAGATGAAAACAGATCTTTGCCAAGAGCCAGCGTTCTTTGTCATCGCACAGCCTGTCCTCCTCCATACAGTCTTCCATCACATATGCCATGGCATCGATCTGTCCGGCGATCATTTCCCTGTGTTCACACAAACGGCGATACCAAGCCAGATTTAACTCCGTACGCTCAAAGATCCCCAAGGCTTCCCGGATCAATATTTCCGCCCGCTCGCACTGCTGTCCGATCTTTTCCTGCAAAGCGGGGTCGATCTTTTGTCCTTTTTCCGCCTGGGAAAACAACTGCTCCATGGCAAGCGACATGGCACTCCCTTGTGCCAGACAAGTCTCATAGCGTCCGCAGTCTCCACAGATCCGCCCCCGCAATTCCTGCTGCATGGCAGCAAGTCCCATTGCATTTTCTCCTTCTCTGGGTCGGATCAACGCCTCCATACTTTGTGCCAGACCACTCATTGCTCTGGAATATTCTCTTGCCTGTAGGGGAAGGACACGAGATCCGGTCTTTTTTTGCATGCCATGCCAGACTTCCTCCAAAAGATCCATCCCCCGACAGGTAAAATAGGCGCCGCCAGCCACCAAAAGCCCCTCCAAGACGGGCAGGATCCCATAGGGAAAGGGCAGCGTTGCCGTCATCACGCGACCACCATAGGAAATTGCCAGCAGGATCATGCCTAAAAGGCTTGTCTGTCCCAGACGGCGTACCAATATATGCATATGCCAAAAGATCGCAAGCACTACCATCCAGACCAAGAATGTCACGCCATAGCGGAAGATGGCTGCGATCGGCAAAAATAGTACCATCCACAGATAGGAAAAAGGCACACATATGCGCCGGTTCTCCTCATTCAGATAACACGCCCCAAATACGACCGCCACCAAAGGATAGCATCCCAGCATCTTAATATGGCAGGCTAGTACCCCAAGGAGCAGATAAATCAAAGTTCTTGCAATCTTATCTCTCATAATGCGCCTCCTGTTTCACTTGCAGAGGCTATTATAAAAGGACTTCCCTGCATTATTTGTCAAAGGAAGTCCTGCTTATCTTTTTTCTATCATCTTTATGTTCTATTTTTCGCGAAAAATCGTCTCATTATCATAAACCAAGCCCAATTTGTCCTTGGCAACTTTCTCTTTGTATTCATCCGACTGGATATACTGTTCCTGCTCTTCCAGTTCTTTTTGCTTGTCCTCTTGCTCACTCAGTTCATTCTGCTTGGTCTGCTCCGTCTGCACCAACGCTTCATTCTTCTGATACAGGCGCACCATCTGCACAGAAAGCACCAGCACTAAGAATATGCCAATGCAAAGAAAAGAAATCCTTCCTGCACTGTTTTTCTTTTTCCTTTTTGGTCTTCTACTCATATATCGTCCCTTTTTTCTTTTTGTTCTGTCCATTTTGCCAGAAGGGCAAACAGACGATCACACCCTTTTCCCATATATCGGTAGAGGGTTGAAAAAAATTTACAGCATACAGCAAGCGGGATATACAATACCTGTCGTACCAACTTACTACCTATAGTATAATACAAAATCATCCCAGCTGCACCTATAAAAAATTGACAAAAACGTAAAATCCCCTCAGTTTCTGCATTTTGTACCTGCCAAATGACAAATCCCGCCACGATCCAATAGAAAAAATCTCCCAAAGCAGCCCATTCTTTCGAGATCCTGCTGATGCGCCGCAGGGTGCGGATCAGATCATATCCCAGTCCCAGACCTATCCCCAGAAGAAACATGACCCAGAGGATATGTCCCTGTTCTGTCACAAAAGAGTACAAATGCATTATTTAAACATCCGTCCCAAAAAACTCTCGCCCATCGCCTTGGCGGATACAACCTCGGAATAAAGCAAGGCGTCTACCCTGCCTTCCACTTCCAGATCTCCTTTTTCCACAGACAAGCGGTTGATATGAAGATCATTGCCCTTAATGGTAAGCATCCCCTCGGAGGTTTCCAGTAGGATCTCCCGCAGGTCAAAGGAGATCACATCTAAAATCCCGGTAAGGCTGATCCCCTTCCGGTTCGTCATCAATAATTTGTGGTTGGTCATGACCTGTTTTTCTTCCATAGGATCTCCTCTCCTGATACATTCTCATATCTCTATCCTATGCCCGAAAATCAGTTTTATGACAGCATTTCCTATAGGTAACGGAACATGTCCTTTGCTTCTTCCTTCTTGGTCGTGTCTAAGAGTGCTAAAACCTCGACCTTGACCGGTTTATTGCCAAATGCGATCTCAATGATGTCTCCCACCTTAACCTTGACGGATGCCTTTGCTTCTTTGCCATTGACCATGACACGCCCTGCATCGCACGCCTCATTTGCCACGGTACGCCGCTTGATCAGACGGGACACCTTCAAAAACTTATCTAAGCGCATTATCCTCACATCCTTTCCCATCATACAAAAAGGCTCAAAACCGAAGTTTTGAGCCAGATGTTCATAAAACAATATGAATTAGTTCATCATATCCTTTAAAGCCTTACCAGCCTTGAACTTAGGAGCCTTAGAAGCCGGGATCTTCATCTCAGCGCCAGTCTGAGGATTTCTTCCTGTTCTAGCAGCTCTCTCAGATACTTCGAAAGTACCGAATCCAACTAACTGGATCTTCTCACCCTTCTTGAGTTCTTCTGCAACAACATCTGTAAATGCCTTTAATGCTGCTTCTGCATCCTTCTTTGAAAGATCTGCCTTGCTAGCCATAGCTGCAACTAATTCTGTTTTGTTCATATTAACTTCCTCCTATGGAATATAAAATAAAATATTATGTCAGAGGTCTGCCTCCAAAATAACTACAAAAATATTTATAATGGTTTTACCTATTTTTGTCAAGGTAAAGCCCTTATATTTTCAAGGTTTCCCGACGTTTTGCCATATTATACAAAATAATAGATAATCTTTGTATAAGAATACTATAGCATCTGTTCTACAAGGGCATTGACAGCTGCTTTCATAGCCTCTGCCTTTGCATCTGCATCTGCCAGAGAACTTCCCTTGATACCAAAATAGAATTTTACCTTTGGCTCTGTACCGGAAGGTCTGACACATACCCATGCATCATCCGTCAGTTCATAATAAAGCACATTGGAACTTGGAAGTCCGGTCGGGCTTACCTGACCTGTAGCCAGATCTGTGATCATATCATTCTTGTAATCACGAACGGCTGTCACCTGATAAGCACCGATCTCCTTTGGTGCATCTGCACGCAGGGTATTCATGATCTGTCCGATCTTTTCCAATCCCTCGATTCCCTTTAAGGTGATGGCTGTAATGCCATCCTGATAATAACCATAACGCTCATACATAGCAATCATGGCATCCCAGAGGGTCATATTCTTGGTCTTATAATAAGCGGCAGCCTCACAAAGAGCCATAGATGCCACAACCGCATCCTTATCTCTTGCATATGTGCCTGTCAGACAGCCATAACTTTCTTCCATACCAAAGAGATAAGTTCCCTTGCCGGTCTTTTCCATCTCTAAGATCTTCTGGCCGATAAACTTAAAGCCGGTCAATACTTCAACCAATTCGATCCCATAGTAATCTGCGATGGCATCTGCCATATTGGTGGAAACGATCGAACGCACAAAGACACCATCTTCCGGCAGTCCCTGCAATTCTTTCTTTTGTCCGATCAGATAATCGCCGATCAGGCAGCCGGACATATTACCGGTCAAAGGATGATACTCGCCTGCCTGGGCATCCTTGACATAAACACCAAGACGGTCTGCATCCGGGTCTGTGGCAAGAACAAGATCAGCGTCGACTTTCTTTGCCAGTTCCAGTCCCAAAGTAAAGGCTTCTTTTGCTTCCGGATTCGGATAGGAAACGGTAGGAAAATCTCCATCCGGCAATTCCTGTTCCGGCACTACATAAACATTGGTAAAGCCGAGTTCTTTTAAGACGCGTCGCACCGGGATATTTCCGGTACCATGCAGTGGTGTATAAACGACCTTGATCTGGGATCCCACTGCATCTATAGCATCCTGATGTACCACTAATTTCTTTAATTCCTCGATATAAGGATCGTCGATATCTGCTCCGATCGTCTGATACAGTCCTGCTGCAATGGCAGCATCCTTGTCCATCTTCTTACATACAGCGTAGTCTGAGATTGCCTTGACCTCATTCATGATGCCGCTGTCGTGTGGCGGTGTGATCTGTGCACCGTCCTCCCAATATACCTTGTAGCCGTTATATTCCGGTGGATTGTGGCTGGCTGTGATATTGATACCGGCAATGGTATGCAATTTGCGCACTGCATAAGACAGTTCCGGTGTCGGACGGAGGGATTCAAATACATATGCCTTGATCCCGTTGGCAGCCAGACAAAGTGCTGCTACATCTGCGAACTCCGGTGACATATATCTGGAATCATATGCGATCGCCACCCCACGATCCTGACCGCCGACCTTTAAGATATAGTTGGCAAGTCCCTGTGTTGCCTTGCGCACGGTATATTCATTCATACGATTACAGCCTGCACCGATAATACCACGGAGTCCTGCGGTACCAAATTCCAATTCCGTATAGAATCTCTCCTCGATCTCTTTCTCATCTCCTGCGATCTGACGCAGTTCTTCCTTTGTAGCCTCATCCATGTAGTCGCTTTCCAGCCACTGCATATACTGCTCTTTGTAACCCATAGTATCCTCCTTATATGTGTTCTGTTTTTATGATAATTGCCAGACTAATTTTCGTCAAGCAATGTAGATAACATCTTTGAAATGGTCGTCAGGTAGTCCGTATCCGTCAGACTGGAAGAAGAACTGCTGTCCGAAGTCTTGGACGAACTGCTCTTACTTGACGAACTCTTACTGGTCGATCCGGTAGACTTGCTACTGCTGTTTGACGAACTGCTGCCTGATGAAGTGCTGCTCTTGCCGATATCGGAAGATGTCTCTGTATCCTCCTCACTCTGCGTATCTCCTGTCGCGCTATCGCTTTCTTCCAGATCCAGTGAGATCGTCGCACTCTCGGAATTGACGATCAGGGTCTTTTGCCAGTCGTCATAGCCCTCTGCCACGACTTTTAGGGTATGGGATCCGTAAGTGACCGGCACTGCCTGTCCTACCGTGATCTGCTGGCCGTCAATGTAGACAGATGCACCTGCTACATCGGATGTAACGGTCAACTGGCACACTTTTGGTCCACTGCCTTTTAACTGGTCAAGATCGACCGTCGTCGTCTCGCCGCGCGCTACGGTATAAGTCCCGGTACCACCATATCCCTTGTTGGCAACCGTGATGGCATAGGTTCCTTCCGGCACTTCCAGAAGCATATCCCCTGTGATCCTTGTAAAGATCTGGTTGCCGATACAGATCATACTATCCACAAAGGTGGAAGAATTCTGCAACTGGATATATCCATGCCCGGTCGTCACAATGACAGACCAGACCTCTTTGTCCTTACCGATGACCTGTAAAGTATCATCCGTTCCGATCGTATCCAAAGTAATGCCTGCATCCTGGGAAAAAGCCATGGTATTGGATGTGATCCGGTACTGGGTCTGACCGATCGTAAAAATGCCTTTTTCCATGTCAATCTTGTAATTGGTGACATCCTTCTGATTCCAGACCTGATCGGACATCTTTACACTGCTCAGGGCAGATGCTGCGGTGATGTCACCGAGTTGTACGACCTGCCCCGGTGTAAAATGGATCGAACTGTAGGAATCCCCATACTTATCCATAAAACGGGTGCCAAGCGTATAGGCATACCGCACCTGCCGGTCGGAATCCGGCGAGTACAGGGTCATCGTCTCACCCACCATATCCATTTGTTCAATAACAAAATCCTGCGTCTTTTCTTCTGTATCTGCCGTCTCTTCCTCTTGCTTTGCAGCGGGAGCACGATAGGTAAAAGGTTCATTGGACTCCTCTTTTCCACACGCACCCAGCGCACAGAGGAAAACTAGCAGACACAGCAGAATACCGCTCTTTTTCCACATGTTTTTCATAGGTCGATTATAAACTATTCCGCCAGATTATACAATAAGACCAGAAATTCCTGACGCGCCTTCTCCTGCGCCAGGATCTGCCGCAATTTGTCACCATCACGCTTGGACGACCAGGTCTTTTTGTTGTTATTGTAATGATTTGCGATCTTCCAGAATTTTTCCGGATACAAGAGACGCAGATAGAGTTGCTGCAACTCCCCGGCGCGGAAAGGACGGACCCTCTGATAGGTCATGAGCATCTGTCTTCCCAGTTCTGCATTCCAACGGTTCTTTTCCAAGGCTTTTCTCGTGTACTTTGCCAGATCACTCATGGCACTGTCCATACGCATACTCTCAAAATGCTGTATGTGTGAAGTTCCGCTGCAATCCAATACATTATGATGATGATAATCGCCATGACATAATTGTAAGGTTTCCTCTATGGAATGCATCTGTTCTTCCGCTTCTTCCCCCTGCCCATAAAAAGTCCCATATGCCTGCTCGTATAAATCTTCAAATTCTGTCTTCTTTTTCTTCTTGCGGATATAATTCCGCAGGTTCTTAAGTTCCCGGTTGTGCCGCCTTACTTCTTCTCCCATCCGGTGCTGTGGGGCATAAAAGATCTCCCTCTTATCCGTCTCTATCGTTTCCAGTTGTAAGTGCAGGTCTGCCAGTTTCCTTGCCCCTTCCAAAACTTCAAAGGCATTCTTGACGTCGCACTCCCGCCCGGGCCGGTAAGACTTTAGGATATAAGCCGGTCCGCCTTCTTCCCTGACCGCGTATACCCCCTCCTGGGTCGGCAGGATCTGTTCCACCGCAGGATCCCATGTCTTTAGTTCTTCCAAGACCTTTGCCAATTCCTGCGCTTTTTCCAAGGATCCGGTAAAAGGTTTTAACATATAGACCGCCCCTGCCGTATGTATAAAAAGACTCCCCCTTCCTTTTGTCACGCCCGTAACTTCCAGAGCATAGGCTCCCAGCAAATTTTCTCCCTGTCCCAGACGTGGAATAACAACCTGTGTTTTCTCTATATTTTCACACATAAAAAATCCTCCATAAGACGAACCTGATACTGCGATATCTGTTCATCTTATGAAGGAATCCTTCAGATTATACCTATCTATCCCTGCTGTTCCAACTCTTTCTTCGCCTCTGCAAGCAGGATCTCTTTTGTATTACATGCCGGGTCTTCGACTACCTTGGCAAAGAGTTTGTCCAAGACCTGACCGATCTGTTTTCCCTGTGGCAGGCCCAGTGCCAATAGGTCCTTACCATTGACAGCCAGATCCTTTTTCTGTATGCAGGCATGGTCTGCTAAGATCTCCTCGTAGAGTTCTTCAAAACGGTCGATCGCCTCTAATTTTTCCGCCCGCATATAGGTGCTCTGCGCCAAGGCATCGGCACGCTTTACCGTAAAGATCTGTGGAAAACATTCCAAGCCCATCTTGACCATACTTCGCCTTATGCTCTTTTTGGTCAGCGCCGGACGCAGGTCATGGAAACGTACCAGACGCTTGACAGCGCGGATCGTATCATTATCAAACTTGAGCCGGTGCAGGATCTGTCCGGTCATCTCCGCCCCCACTTCCGGGTGTCCGTGAAAATGATCGACACCATCTGCATCCGTGGTACGGCACCGGGGCTTGCCGATATCATGAAAGAGCATGGTCAGCCGCAGGATACGGTCTGCCGGAACCCCCATAATGGCATGTATGGTATGTTCTCCCACCGAATACTGATGGTGGATGGTATGCTGAGGTGTCTGCATCATGGCATCAAACTCCGGCAAAAACACGCGGCTGAGTCCGCTCTCATAGACTGTCTGCATCTCTTCCGGATGGTCTGATGTCAACAGTTTGACCAGTTCCACCATAATGCGCTCCGTACTTACCTTGGCGATCGTAGGCGCCAGATCGCAGATCGCTTCATAGGTCTCCTGCTCGATCCTAAATCCCAACTGTGCCGCAAAGCGCACGGCACGGAGCATCCGCAGGGCATCCTCAGAAAAGCGTTCCCGCGCACATCCCACACAACGTATGACACCACGTTTTAGATCGCCCACGCCGTCAAAGAGGTCTACCAAACCCTGACTGTCATTGTAAGCCATAGCGTTGATGGTAAAGTCGCGACGCTTGAGATCCTCGGATAAAAGATTGGTAAAGGCGACACTCTCCGGGTGCCTGCCGTCCTTGTATTCACCGTCAATGCGATAAGTCGTCACCTCATAGCCAATCTTGCCACACATGATCGTTACGGTTCCATGTGCGATACCGGTGTCAATGGTATGGGAAAACAAGTCCTTGACTTCCTGCGGGGATGCCGAAGTCGTGATATCCCAATCCGCCGGTTCTTTCCCTAAAATGCTGTCGCGGACACAGCCACCTACCGCGTAGGCTTCGTGTCCGCAACTTTCCAAACGATCTATAATTGTGATTACGTCCTGTGGTAATACGATCTTCATTAATATGCTTTGCCCCAATAAACTAACTTCTTAGCCGGTTTTCCACAACATACACAGACATCTGAGATCTTTTCCTGTGTAAATGGCATACATCTGCTGGTCGCTGTTGTCTCTTCCTTGATCTTGTCCTCGCAAGCCTGTTCACCACACCACATACCGCGGATAAATCCCGGCTTGTTTGCTACGATATCCTTGAACTCCTCGTAATTGTGTGCATCATAGGTATGTGCGTCTCTGTGTGCTCTTGCACGCTCCAGCATATCTTTTTGCATGGTATCTAAGATCTCTGTGATCTTTTCTGCCAGGGTATCCAGAGATACCGTGATCTTTTCACGGGTATCACGGCGAACAACGATCGCCTGATTTGCCTCGATATCACGAGGTCCCATCTCTACTCGTACCGGAATACCGCGCATCTCCTGCTCAGAGAACTTCCATCCCGGAGACTTGTCCGTATCATCTAACTTAGCACGGAGTCCTGCTGCACGCAAGGTCTCCAATACTTCATGCGCCTTATCCAAAACGCCTTCCTTATTCTGCATGATCGGAATGACATCTACCTGCACCGGAGCAATTCTCGGTGGCAGTACCAGACCGGAATCATCTCCATGTACCATGATGATGGCACCGATCAGACGGGTCGTCATGCCCCAGGAAGTCTGATGCACATACTTTAACTGATTGTCCTTATCGGTATATTGGATCTCAAATGCCTTGGCAAAACCATCACCAAAATTGTGGCTGGTACCGGACTGCAAAGCCTTGCCATCATGCATGAGCGCCTCGATCGTATAGGTTGCCTCTGCACCTGCAAACTTTTCCTTGTCTGTCTTACGTCCGCGGATGACCGGCATCGCCAATACTTCTTCACAGAAATCCGCATAGAGGTTGAGCATCTGCTGTGTACGCTCCTCAGCCTCCTCTGCTGTCGCATGTGCTGTGTGGCCTTCCTGCCATAAGAATTCTCTGGAACGAAGGAAAGGTCTGGTCTCCTTTTCCCAACGGACAACAGAACACCACTGGTTATATACCTTTGGCAGATCTCTGTATGACTGGATCTCATCCTTATAGAAATCGCAGAACAGAGTCTCTGACGTCGGTCTGACGCAAAGTCTTTCCTGTAATGGATTGAGTCCACCATAGGTAACCCATGCAACTTCCGGTGCAAATCCCTCGACATGATCCTTTTCTCTCTCTAACAGGCTCTCCGGGATGAACATTGGCATGTAGACATTCTCTACGCCTGTCTCCTTAAATCTGCGGTCTAATTCATGCTGGATATTCTCCCAGATCGCATAACCGGCAGGTTTGAAGATCATACATCCCTTGACACTGGAATAGCCCATCAATTCTGCTTTTTTTACAACATCCGTATACCACTGTGCGAAGTCAACATCCATAGATGTAATGGCTTCTACTAATTTTTTATCCTTTGCCATCATGGCCTCCTTCATCTTTCATCAATACCATTTATTCTAAAAAAATCCACAAGTCTTGTCAAGGCTTGGTATCAGCGGACTTTGCCTTATTTTTTAGGTAAAACGGTAGATCTCCCAGATCAAAAATGCACTTGCCGGTCCTAAGATCACGCCCCAGATTCCATAGATCTCAAGTCCCAGGTATATACACGCCAAAACAATGAGGGGATCAGCGCCCACACTCCTGCCGATGAGTTTGGGTTCCAGATACTGACGAAGAAGGCTGGTGCCCCCTGCCAAAAGCAGATAGTAAATGCCAAGTCCGATCTTTTTTTGTAAAAACATGACCACCGCCCATGGCAAAAAGATCAGTGAGGTTCCGATAAAAGGCAGGGCATCGCAAAAGCCGATAAATACCCCCACCAAAACCGCATAGGAGTTGCCTGTCAAGAGCAGGGCAACAATACAGATCGCCGTAATGATCAGCATGATGATCCCCTGGGCGCGCAGGTAATCACCACCTACGACAGAAAGGTCTTTTGCCAGAGACACGACTACCTGCCCGAAGGTATTCTTTTTGATTTGCTCCTGCAAAAGAGCATAGTCCTTGGTCATAAGGATTGTCGCCACCAGAGTCACCGCCAGAGCGACCATGCCGCCCAAGGTATCCTGCATACCGCCGAAAGGCGACGCCACGTTGTCTACAAAACGGTCAAGCATCTGTTCTGTATTAAATTTTGCCATGAGTTTTTCATAGGCTTCCCCGAAAAGTCCGGATTCCTTTGCCCCCTCCCAATACAAGAGTTCTTCCCGCCGTCCCCACAGATCCATAAATTCTTTTACCAGATACCAGACCAGCAGACAGACACCACCCACGATCAGGAGATTGCGCAGGATCAGAAGGGTCTTATGTTCTTTTTTCTTTCCTGCCGACCGGCGAAAAATACCTGCCAGATAAAATGCCACAAAAAAGGGAAGCACCATCGGCAGCAGCCACTTCATAAAGGCATAGACCAAGAGGGTGATCCCCAGTAATTTGATTGTATTTCTGATAAAATGATAATTCTGCTCCATAGGATCAGTATGCAGCAAGTTCTTCCTTTTTATGCAGGAATTTCCATTTAGTCTGCAAAAAAGTCCCCAAACTCCCTGCCACGCGGCTTGATGGAAAAGTCCATGCCCTCCTCGCTGACCGGATGCGTAAACTGCAAACGGTAGGAACAGAGGCAGAGCGGCTCTCCGGTGCGGCTGCCGCCATATTTGACATCGCCTAAGATCGGCGCTGTACGGCTTGCCAGTTGTACGCGGATCTGGTGGAAACGCCCGGTATCCAGATGGATATCCAAAAGACTGCGATCATCCAGACGCTTGACCACTTCATAGGAAAGGCGCGCCTTCTTTGCCCTTGGATTGCTTTCCGTGACCACCATGGCGCGGTTCTTTCTGCCGTCCTTTACGACGTAATCTTCCAAAACGCCTGTCTCCGGGATATTCTCCCTGGTAACGATGGCATAATAATACTTGGCAAACTGTCTTGCCTTTAATTCTTTGCCGAGAATAGCAGCGGCTGCCGCATTTTTGGCAAAAACAAGTACCCCCTCGACCGGCTGATCCAAACGGTGGATCACCCCTACATAGGCATCCTCGCCTTTTGCTACGCGATAATTGCGGATCATGCTGACCATATCCGGCTCTGTCATCTTGGCAGTCTGCGTTGCGACCCCCGCCGGCTTGTAGCAGACCAAGACATCCTCATCCTCAAATAATACCTCTAACTCCATACTTTCTCCTTCCGCGCCAAGCCGCTATGCCTCATAGGCGGCTGCGCTGTCTTTATACCTTGAACCGATATCCCACGCCCCAGATCGTCTCGATGTATTGTGGTTTATTGGTGTTCAATTCTATCTTTTCACGGATCTTTTTGATATGGACGGTGACCGTCGCAATATCTCCGACAGAATCCATATCCCAGATCTCCTTAAACAATTCCTGCTTGCTAAAGACATGGTTTGGATGCTCTGCCAAGAATGCCAGAAGTTCAAATTCCTTGGTCGTAAATGGTGTTTCCTCGCCCCGGATCCATACGCGTCTTGCCGACTTGTCGATCTTGATATCGCGGATCTGGAAGGTATCTCCCTGGGTCTGCTGATTGCTACCCACCAGACGGTCATAACGCGCCAGATGTGCCTTTACCCTTGCGACCAGTTCGCTCGGCGAAAACGGCTTGGTGATATAGTCATCCGCTCCAAGTCCCAGACCACGGATCTTGTCGATATCCTCTTTCTTTGCAGAAACCATAAGAATCGGTGTGTTCTTGACCTGACGGATCCTCCGGCAGATCTCAAAGCCATCCATATCCGGCAGCATAAGATCCAGCACAAAGATGTCAAAATCTTCTGCTAAAGCACGCTCGCATCCCTTGACGCCATTCTCCTCGATCACGACCTCAAAATCCGATAACTCCAGATAGTCCTTTTCCAATTCGGCGATCGCCAATTCATCCTCGATAATAAGTACTCTACTCATTTGGTACCTCCTGATATTTTCGTAAAACAAAGTACATGACTGTACCTACATTTTCCTTGCTGGTTGCCCAGATCTTTCCGCCATGATCCTCAATAATCTTTTTGACAATGGAAAGTCCGATACCGCTTCCGCCTGCCGCTGAATTGCGGGAAGCATCTGCCCGGTAAAAGCGGTCAAAAATATATGGCAGGTCTTTATTGGAAATGCCCTTGCCGTTGTCCTCGATCTCGACCTGGATAAAGTCGCCCACATCCTTGATACGCATGCTGATAAAGGACGGCTCCTCTGCCCGCATATACTTGATGGCATTGCCGATGATATTGTGGATGACCCTGCCAAGCTGCTCCGGATCTGCGATCATCAGGGTATCTTCATCTACATAATTAAAGAAAGTCAACTGCACATGCTGATTTTCCAGATCCATCTCCAACTCTTCCATACAGTCCGTAAAGTAGTCTCTGACGTTTAGTTTGTGGAAGTTGTAAGGGATCTTATTCGTGTCGATATTGCTGTATAAGGTCAGTTCGTTGATGAGGGTGTTCATCTCATTTGCCTTGTTGTAGATGGTCTTTAGATAGCGTTCCTGCTTCTCCGGTGTGTCTGCCACCCCATCTAAGATCCCCTCCGAATAGCCCTTGATCGCCGTGATCGGTGTCTTTAGATCATGGGCGATATTGGAGATCAGCATCCGGTGCTCCTGCTCCGCATCCAGTTTCTCCTGCGCATTCATCTGCAAACGCTTGCGCATGGCCTCAAAACTCTCGCTGAGTTCACTGATCTCATCATGTCCCTTGGTATCAATGGAAAAATCCAGATTGCCGTCCCGGATATTCTCTGCCGCCTTATTGAGTTGGCGCAGACGGGAAATGATACCGCTATAGGTCCAGATCACTAAGATCGCCGCCGTAAAAAAGAGGATCAGGATCACAGAGATCATGGCATCGACCACCAGATTTTTGAAATCCGGCAGATGGGCGATATACTCATAACTGGCACTGGACAACTGGATGTTCAGTGTCGGCAGGATCGTATTGATTGCATAGATGCCCACGGCTGCCATGATGATCGGTACAAATATGATAATACAAAAGGATATGACAAGCCGCGTCCGTAACTTCATAAACCATTCCATCCTTATATAGAAAAAAGTCGTGGGATGTCTCATTCATCCCACGACTTCATTATATCACTTCATCCCCTCAAAAAAAGCATTCCACCAAAGTTTTATACTTTTTTTAGAATCTTAAAGATATTTTTTCAAATCCTCAACTTTATCTAAAGCTTCCCAAGGAAGGTTCAGATCATTACGTCCAAAGTGACCATATGCTGCTGTCTGCTTGTAAATCGGTCTTCTCAGATCCAGCATCTTGATAATACCAGCCGGACGAAGGTCGAAATGATTACGAACGATCTCAACTAACTTCTCATCAGATAACTTGCCTGTACCGAAAGTATCTACCATGATAGAAGTCGGCTGTGCAACACCGATCGCATAAGACAACTGGATCTCGCACTTATCAGCCAGACCTGCTGCAACGATGTTCTTTGCAACATAACGTGCTGCATATGCTGCGGAACGGTCAACCTTTGTGCAGTCCTTTCCGGAGAAAGCACCGCCGCCGTGACGAGCCATACCACCATAGGTATCTACAATAATCTTACGTCCGGTAAGACCTGCATCACCATGAGGTCCGCCGATAACGAAACGTCCGGTCGGGTTGATGAAGAACTTTGTCTCATCATCTACCAGTTCTGCCGGCAAGATCGGATCAAAGACATACTTCTTGATATCTTCATGGATCTGTTCCTGAGTCACATCTTCATCATGCTGTGTAGAAAGAACAACTGCCTCAAGTCTCTTTGGCTTGCCAGCCTCATCATATTCTACAGAAACCTGTGTCTTTCCGTCAGGTCTTAAGTAAGAAAGTGTACCATCTTTACGTACCTTAGTAAGTTGAAGTGCCAACTTATGAGCCAAAGAAATCGGATAAGGCATGTAATCTTCTGTCTCGTTGGTCGCATAACCAAACATCATACCCTGATCTCCGGCACCGGTATCCAGATCATCTGTCAAAGAGCCCTTCTTTGCCTCTAAAGCCTTATCAACACCCATAGCGATATCTGCTGACTGCTGGTCTAATGCAACCATAACAGCGCAGGAATTACCATCGATACCCTTCTTACCATCATCATAACCGATATCAAGAACCGTCTTACGAACGATTGCAGGAATATCAAGTTGTGCCTTTGTGGTGATCTCACCTGTTACAAGTACAAATCCGGTACATGCTGCTGTCTCGCAGGCAACACGGCTCATCGGATCCTGTTCCATACAAGCATCTAAGATCGCATCTGATACAGCATCACAGACTTTGTCCGGATGTCCTTCTGTAACAGACTCTGAAGTAAATAATAATTTTTCCATTTTCTTCTTCCTTTCTGTATTACCCTTTGGTTCCCTTTTAACACCTCAAAAGAAGCATTAAAAAAATCCGCCATAAGCGGATTTAATTGTCTAAGATAATCAAATCCCTTATTGTTCGAGTTACTCGCTCAGGTAGGCACCTTCCATCTTCCGGGGTTGCCGTGGTTTCATCGATCCTATGTATCTCCGCCACTCTGAATAAGAGAAAATACGATATGGAATTTTCAAATCTGTGACTTTCATCAGTGATGACTTTACACCCCATATGGGCATTTGTCAAGAAATCCACCTATACAATTCCTGCATTTTGTAGCCGTCTCCTAGTCTTCCTCTACAATGTGTATATC
>CAVLBP010000012.1:0-30552 GCA_963661325.1 bacterium | reverse complement strand
TTTTGCATGTTATGTACCTTTACAACCAGATCAAGGAGCACCCGGAAAAAGAATTTTATCCGCGCACCTTTATCTTTGGCGCAAAGGCTGCAGCAGGCTATAAGAATGCCAAACTGACGATCAAACTGATCAACAATGTGGCAGAGGTCATCAATAACGATAAGAGCATCGAGGGCAAGATCAAAGTCGTCTTTATCGAGGACTATCGCGTATCCAACGCAGAGTGGATCTTTGCAGCGGCGGATGTATCCGAACAGATCTCTACCGCCAGCAAGGAGGCATCCGGCACCGGCAACATGAAGTTCATGTTAAACGGCGCGCTGACCATCGGCACTATGGATGGAGCCAATGTGGAAATGGTTGAGGAAATGGGCGAGGAAAATGCCTTTATCTTTGGTATGAGTGCAGAGGAAGTCATTGCACACGAGAAGAACCGCGATTACAATCCGATGGATATCTTCAACAATGATCAGGATATCCGTAAAGTCCTGACCCAGTTAGTCAACGGATTTTACAGTGGCAGCGATTCCGAACTTTTCCGTGACCTTTACAATTCACTCTTAAATACACAGTGTACGCAGTACGCGGACACCTATTTTGTACTTGCAGACTTCCGTTCTTATGCAGAGGCACAGCAGCGCGTCATGGAAGCCTATATGGATGAGACCGGATGGGCAAAGAAGGCACTCCTTAATGTTGCCAATGTAGGCAAATTCTCATCTGATCGTACCATTCAGGAATATGTGGATGATATCTGGCATTTGGATAAGATCACAGTAAACAAATAAAAATATTTTACGCATATATGACAGCGGTCGCTTTCCTGCGGCTCGCTGTTATATTGCGTCTTATAAACGTGTGCTTATGGCACATGTGATCACAAGGAGCAAATGAGATGAAAACGGGATTGATCGTTGAAGGGGGAGGCATGAAATGCGCATACAGCGCAGGAGTTTTGGACATCTTTTTAGACGAGGGGATTCAGTTTGATTACTGCATAGGTGTATCTGCGGGCGCAGCAAACTGTGCGTCCTTTCTGGCAGGACAGCGCGAGAGAAATATGCGCTACTACACCAAACATGTCAAGGATCCGCGCTATATCAGTCTGCGCAGTCTGTTGGCGACAGGATCCTTATTTGGACTACAATATATTTATGGAACGATGACAAATGAGGGAGGCGGCGATCCGCTGGATTATGATGCTTATCATAAGAATCCGACGGAGGCTTATCTGCCGGCAACGGATGCCGAGACAGGGCTGCCTCACTATTTTAATAAAAATGAGATCCGGCGCAACGAATACCAGCCGATCATGGCAACCTGTTCCCTTCCGGTAGCGTGCCGCCCGATTTCTTATGAGGGACATGTCTATTATGACGGCGGAGTATCGGATTCCGTGCCGATCGAGCATGCCCTAGACCATGGCTGCGACCGCCTGATCGTACTTTTTTCCAAGCCGCGGGGCTTTCGCATGAAACCGCAGGGCGGCAAGATCGCCTACACGCTGGGACTCAAGTACAAATACCCAAAGATCGTAGAGGATCTCAACCATCGCCACGAAGTCTATAACCGGCAGATGGATATGGTAGACACATTAGAAAAAGAAGGAAAGGTCATGACTTTCTGTCCGTCCGCAGACATCAAGATCGGCACCTACACCACCGATCCGGCGGTAATGATGCAATTATATGACAACGGGATCGCGGATGCCCAAAAACAGATGAGTCAGATAAAGGAATTTTTAAATGGAAAATAAAATGTCAAATATTTGGAAATGCTTTCTGCCGAGCGTTTGTATCTTTGCCTTACAGATGGTGATTTCTTTTGTGGGGATGTTTTTTGTCTTTTGTTATAAGGCACACACTTATACCAGTGGAAGTTTTTCGGACTTCTTTCAGAATTACTACGGGATCGTAACGTCGACAGAATTTAATGTAGGCGTTTTGCTGGTCTATGCCGCTATTGCAGCCCTATTATTTTTCTTTTGGTATTACAAAAAAGTATGTGATAAGAGTACGAAAAAGGGAGCCTTTGCGCTTTTGAAAGCAAATCCGGCAACCTGTATTATAGGTGTGATCCTGCTTTCTTTCGGTATGCAGTATCTGTGTACCTATCTGATGAATGTAGTTTCCGTTCTCTTTCCCAACTGGCTGACCCAGTATGAGACTCTGATGGATGGCATGGGCTTATCCGAGTCACTGACCCTGCCGCTGGTGTTTTACACGATCGTGATCGGACCGATCTGTGAAGAATTGACTTTCCGAGGACTGACTTTTTCCTATGCCAGACGTGCGATGCCGTTTTGGGCAGCAAATGTGGTACAGGCACTTCTTTTTGCCGGTATGCATATGAATCCGCTGCAGGCAGTCTATACTTTTTTGTTTGGCTTGGTGCTGGGATATTTTGTGGAAAAGGCAGGCAATCTTTCCATGGGTATCGTCCTGCATATGAGTTTTAATGCCGTGGGCGTTTTGAGCGGCGGACTGTCGTTTGGCGGCAACGGACCGATGCAGTTCTTCTGTATCTTATTTGGCTCTATGGTGGCTACTTATCTTGGAATTTTACTACTGAACAAGAATGCAAAGAACATGGCGTAATCGATCAGTACTGGGAAAGGGAAAAACATGGCATTTGTACATTTACACACACATACAGAGTACAGTCTTTTGGACGGCTCCAACAAGATAACAGAATATGTGGCGCGCGTGAAAGAACTTGGCATGAACGCGGCGGCCATTACGGATCATGGTGTCATGTACGGTGTCATTGATTTCTATAAAGAATGTAAAAAGCAGGGCATCCGACCGATCTTAGGCTGTGAGGTCTATGTGGCACCGGACTCCCGCTTTGACCGGGAGTTGTCGCATGGGGACGACCGCTATTACCATCTGGTGCTTCTGGCAGAAAATAATGTCGGCTATCAAAATCTGATCAAGATCGTTTCCATCGGTTTTGTGGATGGCTACTACTACAAACCGCGTGTGGATATGGAGACGCTGGAAAAGTACCACGAGGGCATCATTGCCCTGAGTGCCTGCCTGGCAGGTGTAGTACCGCGCTATCTGCAACGTGGCATGTATGAGGAGGCGAAGGAGATCGCCCTCAAGCATCGTACCATCTTTGGAGAAAACAATTATTTTCTGGAATTGCAAAGTCATGGGATCGAGGCACAGGAACTGGTCAACCAGCAGTTGGTGCGCATGAGCAAAGAGACCGGTATCGAACTGGTCTGCACCAACGATATTCATTACACCTATGCGGATGATGCGGCTCCGCATGATGTCCTTTTGTGCATCCAGACCGGAAAGAAACTGACCGACACCGACCGTATGCGCTACGAGGGCGGTCAATATTTTGTCAAATCCGAAGAACAGATGGCGGCGCTGTTTCCATATGCACCGCAGGCACTTGCCAATACGCAAAAGATTGCCGACCGCTGTAATGTGGAGATCGAATTTGGCGTGACCAAACTGCCGCATTATCAGGTGCCGGAAGGCTATGACTCCTGGACCTATCTCAATAAACTCTGTTTTGACGGTTTGCAGGAACGTTATGACGACCGTGCAGAGGAATTGAAACCGCGTCTGACTTATGAATTAGAGACCATCCAGAAGATGGGCTATGTGGACTATTTTCTGATCGTATGGGATTTTATCAATTATGCCAGGACCCATCATATCCCGGTAGGACCGGGACGAGGCAGTGCAGCCGGAAGTCTGGTTTCCTATACGACCGGTATCACAAATATCGATCCCATCCGCTACAATCTTTTGTTTGAGCGATTTCTGAACCCGGAACGTGTATCCATGCCGGATATTGATATCGACTTCTGCTTCAATCGCCGTGGCGAGGTCATTGATTATGTCATTGAAAAATACGGCAAGGATTGCGTGACCCAGATCGTTACCTTCGGAACCCTCAAGGCAAAGGGCGTTATCCGTGATGTGGGACGCGTCATGGATATGCCATACAATTATGTGGATTCCATCGCAAAGGCAGTGCCGGATGATCTTGGCATGACACTGGATCTGGCTTTGAAAATGAGCCCGGACCTGCGCAAGATGTATGAGGAAGACCCGGAGGTTAAGCGGCTGATCGATACGGCAAAGCGTCTGGAAGGTCTGCCGAGGCATACAGGTATGCATGCAGCAGGTGTCGTTATCTCCCAAAAGCCAATGGATGAATATGTGCCATTATCGCGTGGCGGAGACGGTACGATCACGACCCAGTTCGTCATGACGACGATCGAGGAACTGGGACTTTTGAAGATGGACTTTCTGGGACTGCGTACCCTGACTGTCATTGATGATGCTGTGCAGTTGATCAAGAAAAATTATGGCGTAGCGTTGGATATGGATCATATTGATTATGATGATAAAAAGGTCTTAGACCTGATCTCATCCGGTAAGACGGAAGGTATTTTCCAGTTGGAAAGTGCCGGCATGAAGAATTTCATGAAGGAACTGCGCCCGGAGAGTTTAGAGGATGTCATCGCGGGGATCTCTTTGTATCGTCCAGGTCCAATGGACTTTATCCCTGCCTATATCAAGGGCAAGAACGACAAGTCATCCATCACTTATGACTGTCCGCAACTGGAACCTATCTTAGCACCGACTTACGGCTGTATCGTATATCAGGAACAGGTTATGCAGATCGTGCGTGATCTGGCAGGCTATTCTATGGGACGAAGTGATCTTGTGCGCCGTGCAATGTCCAAGAAAAAGACCCAGGTCATGGAAAAGGAACGTCAGAACTTTGTTTACGGAAATGAGGAAGAAGGCGTCAAGGGCTGTATTGCCAATGGTATCAGTGAGGCTGTGGCAAATAAGATCTACGACGATATGATCGATTTTGCCAAGTACGCTTTCAACAAGTCCCATGCGGCTGCCTACGCAGTTGTGGCATATCAGACAGCCTTTTTGAAATATTATTACCCGGTCGAGTTTATGGCAGCCCTCATGACCTCTGTGCTGGATAATGCAGGCAAGGTCGCTGAGTATATCATGGTCTGCCGAGAGATGGGCATTGAAGTCCTGCCACCAGATATCAATGTGGGAGAGGGCAAGTTTGCCGTATCGGACGGAAAGATCCGCTATGGCATGTATGCGATCAAGAGCATAGGTCGTCCGGTCGTTGATTTTATCGTGGCAGAACGTCAGCAGAATGGGGACTACAAGACTATCGAGGATTTCCTAAAACGTGTCAGCGGCAAGGAAGTCAACAAGCGGGCTGTGGAAAACCTCATCAAGGCAGGAGTCATGGATGGACTGGACGGCAACCGCCATCAGATGATCACGGTATTTCCATCCATTATGGATCGGATCAGCAGTGATAAAAAATCTTCCATGGCAGGGCAGATGACCCTCTTTGACATCGCATCCGAGGACATCAAAGAAGAATTTGAGATCAAGATGCCGGACCTGGAAGAATACGATAAGGAAGAGTTTCTGGCACTGGAAAAAGAGGTGCTGGGCGTCTATATCAGCGGGCATCCATTGGAGAAATATACCGAACTTTTGAAAAAGAATGTGACCGCAGGCTGTCGTGATTTTATGCTGGATGAGGAGACTCATAAGGCGACTGTGGCAGACGGGGCACTGGTCATTATCGGCGGCATGATCACGGACAAGACCATCAAATATACCAGAAACAACCAGACCATGGCTTTTATCACCATAGAGGACCTTTTGGGCAGCGTGGAAGTGATCGTATTTGCCAGAGAATACGAGAAATACCGAAATCTTTTAGAAGTTGACAACAAGGTTCTGATCAAGGGACGCGCCCAGGCAGAGGAAGAAAAGAATGCCAAACTGATCTGTACGGAAATGCATGGATTTGACGAGGCGCGCAAGGAACTCTGGATCCAGTTTGCAACCAGGGAGGAGTTTGAAACAAAACAGCAGACACTCTTTGACGCCATTGCCGATATGGATGGGGAAGATGGCATCGTGGTATATATTTCTGCCATTAAGGCGATGAAACGCATGCCGGCAAATTGGAATATCTCCGTGGATCAGGATGCAGTAGAAAAAATCGCACAGATTTTTGGGGCAGAAAATGTAAAAGTTGTGGAAAAGAATGTTGAATTTCAAAGAAAAAGATATTAGAATATAAATCGAGTGAATGGATTAAATTATAGGAGGAAGTCACGATGGCAAAAGAAGTAGAGACAATTGGCGTCTTAACAAGTGGTGGAGACGCACCGGGAATGAATGCAGCCATCCGTGCAGTCGTGCGACAGGCGATTGCCAGAGGTAAAAAGGTTAAGGGAATTAAGCGAGGATATGCCGGACTTCTGCAGGAAGAGATCATAGATATGGATGCGCATAGTGTATCTGAGATCATCCAGCGAGGCGGTACGATCTTGCAGACAGCCAGATGCTTGGAGTTCATTGAACCAGAAGTGCAGAAAAAGGCAGCAGACATCTGCAAGAAGCATGGAATAGATGGATTGGTCGTTATCGGTGGTGATGGTTCCTTCAAGGGAGCACAGAAGTTGGCAGCACTGGGGATCAATACGATCGGTCTGCCGGGCACTATTGATCTGGATATCGCATGTACAGAGTACACGATCGGATTTGATACAGCCGTAAATACAGCAATGGAAGCCATTGACAAGGTACGTGATACTTCTACTTCCCATGAGAGATGTTCTATCATCGAGGTTATGGGACGTGGTGCCGGTTACATAGCACTCTGGTGTGGTATTGCCAACGGTGCCGAGGATGTATTGCTTCCGGAGAGATATGATTATGATGAGCAGGCACTTGTCAACCATATCATCGAGGGCAAGAAAAAGGGCAAGCAGCATCATATCATCATCAATGCCGAGGGTATCGGACATTCTGCTTCTATGGCAAAACGTATCGAGGCTGCTACCGGTATTGAGACAAGAGCAACGATCTTAGGACACATGCAGCGTGGCGGAAGCCCGACATGTAAGGATCGTGTTTATGCATCTACTATGGGTGCATTGGCAGTTGACCTGCTTTGCAAGGGAGCATCTAACCGCGTTGTAGGTTATCGTCATGGTGAGTTCGTTGATTTTGATATTGATGAGGCACTTGCAATGACAAAGGGAATTGATGAATATCAGTTCGAGATCTGCAATACGCTTTGCAATTCATAACAGGAATGATATGAGGGGTGGTGCCGCGTGCATCATCCCTTTTTTCGTTTTCTACCATACAGAAAGGCAGGAAGTATGATCACAAGTACCGCAAATAAGCAGGTAAAACACATTATACAATTACAGAAAAAGGCGCGGCTCCGCCGCGAGGAAAATGTCTTTATCGCAGAGGGACCACGCATGGTCATTGAGACGCCAAAGGAGATGCTGGAAGAGATCTATGTGGCAGAGTCCTTTGCAGATACCTGGGATGGACCGGTGGATGAGATCGTCAGTGACGCGGTGATGAAGGCTATGTCGGATACACAGACCCCGCAGGGAGTGCTTGCTGTGGTAAAAAGACCGTCCTATGATCTGGAGGACATTCTTGCCAAGCGACCGGCACACCTGCTTTTGGTGGAAGGCATACAGGATCCGGGTAATCTGGGGACCATGTTTCGCACCGGGGAAGGCGCAGGCGTTACCGGTCTGATCATGCACAAGACGACGGTAGACCTTTTTCATCCAAAGACTGTGCGCTCGACCATGGGAAGCCTTTACCGGGTGCCTTTTTATGTGGCAGAAGACTGGGAAAAAGACCTGCATAGGATTTCGGAGGCAGGCATATCTTTATATGCAGCGCATTTGCAAGGAAAGCAAATGTATGATATGTTTGACTATAGGTCTGACTGCGGATTTCTGATCGGAAACGAGGGCAATGGGCTGACGGATGCGACAGCAGCGATGGCGGATGCCTATCTGCGTATTCCGATGGAGGGATCGGTAGAATCTCTGAATGCGGCGATGGCGGCAGGCATACTCATGTATGAGGTCAACAGGCAGAGAAGACAAAAGTAGGAGGACGTAAGAAGTTGCGTATATGGTTCAAACAGTGGAAAGACAGCCGTATGGTGCGGGATCTGGTCATTGAGGACAATTCGGACGAGACAAGAACGCACAAGGTATTTGGCGCACTGGATCAGGCATGCTATGACATGGATCTGGGAAGACCTTTATGGCTGGATGTTACGGTGCGTGATTTTAAACGCCAGGCAAAAGCCAGATTTACCAAAGATTGTTTCATGGAAGAAGTTCCGTTTGATTATTTAGAGATCGATGTCATTGAGGAAGACTAGGATCGGTCGAAAAGCAGGGGGTAGTTAGCAATGGAGAGCATAATGATGCAGGACGATTCCGTATTATCATGGAATACGGCAATGCTTTTATATAATTCGGCATTAAAGGAAATGGGCACCAAGGTGGAGATCTTAAACGATGAATTCCAACACGTCCATCAGTACAATCCGATCGAATACGTCAAGACCAGATTGAAGTCTCCGGAGAGCATTGTCAAGAAATTAAAACGCTATGGATATGAGGATTCTATTCAGAATATGATCGAATACTGTAACGATATCGCGGGCGTGCGTATCGTTTGTTCCTTTACATCCGATATCTATCGTCTGGCTGACATGATCGGCAGACAGAGCGATATCACCGTTTTATCCATCAAGGATTACATCAAGAATCCAAAGCCGAGTGGTTACAAGAGTTATCATATGATCGTCACGATCCCGATCTTCTTGTCCGATCGCATGGTGGATACCAAGGTGGAGATCCAGATCCGTACGATCGCCATGGATTTCTGGGCGAGTCTGGAGCATAAGATCTACTACAAATTCGAGGGGCACGCACCGGCATATATCAGTCATGACTTACAGGAATGTTCCAAGATCGTTTCCGAACTTGACGAAAAGATGCTCATGTTAAATGAGGCGATCTTAAAGGCAAAAGAGGAGCAGGAGAAAAAAGAAGCAGAAGAAAAGTAGAATTGTTTACCCAGTCAACAAGTCCTGTTGACTGGGATTTTTCTTGTCTGTGGCATTGCATATTGTTGTTTTTTGAATACAAAAATAGGTTGAACTGTTGGAAAGAGAATGATACAATAGGGATTGTACTAAAATAAATACATCGGTAAATCGATGAGGAGTTTACATGGATGAGATGACAGTGAAGGCACTCGCCAAGATCAATATCGGTCTGGATGTGACGGGCGTGCGGGAGGATGGATATCATCTGGTGCGCATGATCATGCAGACGGTGCATATGTATGATCTGGTGACGGTGTCTAAGAGTGCAGAGGCAGGCATTTCCATGACGAGCAATGCCAGATATCTGCCGACCAATGAGGATAATCTTTGTATTAAGGCTGCCAAGTTACTGGCAGATGAATTTTCCATCACAGATGGGACACAGATCAGACTCAGCAAGAGGATTCCGGTTGCGGCAGGCATGGCTGGAGGCAGTTCAGATGCAGCAGCCGTTTTATATGGTATGAACCGGATCCATGGGCTGGGACTTACCAAGAAGGAATTGATGGAGCGGGGCGTAATGATCGGCGCAGATGTACCTTATTGTCTGATGCGGGGGACGGCACTGGCAGAAGGGATCGGTGAGGAACTGACAGAACTTCCCCAGATGATGCGTTGTCCGGTCTTGATCGCAAAACCACCGATCTCTGTTTCTACCAAGTATGTTTACGAGCATCTGGATGCGATCAAGGATCCGGTGCACCCGGACATAGATGCAATGATCGCTGATATTACGGCAGGAGACTTGTATGCTTTAGGATCCCATATGGGCAATATCCTAGAGGATGTGACCATACAGAAATATCCGGTGATCGCCCAGATCAAGGATCTGATGCGGCAGAATGGAGCCGTGGTATCTATGATGAGCGGCAGTGGACCGACCGTTTTTGGATTTTTTGATGATGAGGAAACCTTACAGAGAGCAAAGCGTGCAGTAGAGGCATCTGGACTTGCCAATCGCGTACAATGCACGACCATTTATAATAATAGGAGATAATAGAGAATGAGCGAAGAATTACAGTTGGACATGGATTCCTATTTGCCTTTGCGAGACGTGGTATTCAATACCCTGCGCAATGCGATCCTGCGAGGGGATCTCAAGCCGGGCGAGCGTTTGATGGAAATGCATTTGGCAAATAAGTTAGGGGTCAGCAGAACACCGATCCGCGAGGCAATCCGTATGCTGGAGCAGGAAGGTCTTGCCGTGACGATCCCGCGCAAGGGAGCCCAGGTTGCCAAGATGACGGAAAAGGATCTACAGGATGTCTTGGAGATCCGTGATGCTTTGGATGAATTGGCGGTCAGCATGGCATGCCAGCGCATGACACCGGAATTGTTATTAGAACTCAAAGATTCCATGAAGGATTTTGAGATCGCGACGAGATCCGGGGATGTGCGAAAGATCGTGGAGGCAGATGAGGCATTCCACAATGTCATTTATCGTATGGCGGACAATCCAAAGTTGGAGACTATCGTCAACAATATGCGTGAGCAGACCTATCGTTATCGTTATGAATATGTCAAGGGCAATAGCACCCACAATCAGTTGATCGATGAGCATACACAGATCATTGCAGGTTTCGAGAAAAAGGATAGCGAATATGTCAAAGCAATCATGCATACGCATCTGGAAAATCAGATCGAGGCGGTACGCGTGGTTATCCGCGAGCAGGAATAAATTTCAAATTATCAGACCATACTAAGAGACAGGCGAGAGCCTGTCTCTTTTAATGTTTGAGAGGAAGGTAGTATGGAGCAAGGATATAAATTCACGGGAAAGATCGCAGAAGATAAGGGCGCAATGCAGGAGATTTTCGCAAATTGTGATGACATCTTACAGCGGGATATGACGCTGGGAGCAGAGCGCGGCATTGCATGTTTTTTACTTTACATTGAGATCACCATGTCGTCTGTCATGTTTGAAACGACAGCCATCGGGCAGTTTCTGACCCGCTTATCCGTCATGCCGGAGGATGAGATCCGGCGGCAGTTGGCAGAAAACGGGCAGGGACTTTCGGACATGGTCTTATATGACACGGCAGAGGAAACCGCCGCCGGTCTTTTGACGGGAGATGCCATCTTAGTGATCGACGGCTTTGCTCATGCCATGAAGATCCCGGACAAGGGCTATCCGGGGGCATCGGTGCGGGATACAGACTCGGAGAAAGTCCTGCGTGGCTCCAACGAAGGTTTTAATGAGAATGTCAAGATCAACACCGCCCTCCTTCGCAAACGCCTGCAATCCACAGACCTGAAAGTGGAGAATATGAGCCTTGGCGTGCGCACCAACACTCTGGTCAACCTGGTCTATATGGATGGGATTGTGCGAAAAGGACTTTTGGAGCATGTCAAGGCAAGGCTTTCGGATTTTGTCATTGATGGTATCTTAGACAGCGGGATGGCGGAGCAGTTGACGGAAGAAACCTGGCTGTCCCCATTCCCGCAGATCCAATCGACCCTGCGTCCGGATCGAGCGGTCATGGCAGTTTTAGATGGAAAAGTCCTGATCCTCTGCAATAACTCTCCGGCGGCACTGATCGTTCCGGCAGATTACAATTCTTTTATCCAGACAGCCGATGACTACTATCAGCGTCCGATCGTGGCTTCCTTTGGCAGGATGCTCCGCTATGTGGCATCCTTTCTGGCAGTCGCTATGCCGGGACTTTATCTGGCGGTTACCAATTTTCAGACAGGCATCCTGCCGACAACCCTTTTGATGTCCTTTGCGGCGGCTCGTCTTGGCGTGCCTTTTCCGGCTGTCGTAGAAGTCCTTTTGATGGAACTATCCTTTGAACTGCTCCGGGAGGCGGGGGTGCGTCTGCCGGGAGCCATGGGAAATACGATCGGTATTGTCGGTGGACTTATCATCGGACAGGCGGCAGTGGATGCTAATATTGTCAGCCCTATCGTTGTGATCGTGGTGGCATTTACCGCCCTGTGTTCCTTCTCCATACCCAATGAGGAATTTGCGGGAGCCTTTCGTATGCTCAAGTTCTTCGTCATCCTTATGAGCGCGTGGCTGGGCTTTTTTGGCTTCCTATGGTCTATGTTTGCCATACTCATCCATCTGGCACTCTTAAAAAGTTTTGGACAGCCTTATTTACTGCCTTTTATCGGTGTGAAGGGGGATGAAGAGACCAGGCGCAAGGATTCGCTGATCCGCTTTCCCTTGGGAAAGATCTTTTATCGTTCGGTGCATGCCAAATGGGATCAGAAAAGAAAATTTCGTCGGAAAGGGGACCTATAGTCATGCAGATGCAAAATGGAAAAATTTCTCTGCGCCAATATAAAAGATTACTCTTTTTTGACATGGTCGGTCTGGGTCTGGTCGTCCTGCCGGATCTTTTGGCGGAACACGCGGAGCGGGCAGGCGGCTTTTCCATCCTGCTGGGAGCCCTGCTTGCCAGCCTCTATGGGAGGCTGTTGCTGAGTTGTATGCAAAAGGGGATACGTGAGCGGTCATGGCTTTATATTCCTTATGGTATTTATCTGCTTTTGGTAGGAGCCTATGGTCTTTATCTGCTGGCAGATCTGGTGCATACCTTTTTGCTGCCGGAGGAGTCTTTTTTACTGCTTACCTTATTGATCCTGCTTTTGGTGCTTTATAGCAGACACGCCGGCTTAGAAGGGCGGGGACGTACCTTTGAGGTCTTGTTCTGGCCCATGTTACTACTTTTGATCATTCTGTTGGCTCTGGGAGCCAGCAGTCTGCGTGGCATGAATCTTTTTCCCCTGCAGCTTTCAAAAAATGGTTTTGCATTTCTGGGCTGGTATCCGGCTTTTTTGGTCTTTTCCTCCTGCCAGTTTGCCTTTTTTATGGGGGATGGCCTGGAAGATGGTATGGATCAAAAAGCCCTGTGGAAAGGAACTTGCGAGATGATCTGGCTGTCAGCCCTTGTGCTTTTTTTGACCTATGAGATGCTGCTGGGTTCTTTTGGCAGTCAGGCACTGGCGGCGGCAGAGACACCGATCATGATCTTTACCAGTAACATTGTCATCCCCGGCGGCTTTTTGCGGCGGCAGGAAGCCCTGGTGGCAGGCGTGTGTTTTGCGGGGCTGATCGCCTTTGGCGGCAGCGGTCTCCATTATGGAATCTTTTGCATCAAACGAGGCTTGGGACTGGAAAAGAAGGCACAGCAGAAAGGGGAAAAGGCGGTGGTCTGGCTGTCAGCCCTTGGCATCCTTCTGGTCAGTCAGGGGCAGTATTATTACGGAAAACAGGACGGAGGACTTATGGTCCTTCTGGCATGGCTGTCGGCATTTGCCCTCTGTCTGCCCTTTTTTCTTATGGAGAGGGAAAAAAGAAAAGGAAGGATGGCGCTGGCTGGCTTGTGTTTAGGCATGGTTTTCTTTGGATGCGGCTGTAGCGTGCAGGAACTGGAAAATAAGAGTTTTCCTATGGTCATGACCTTGCGTGCCGAGGAAGGCGACTGCGTGCTTACCTATAAATATATGGATCTGTCCCGGGTATCCGAAAAAGAAAAGACCAAGCAGGGAAGTGATGAACTGACGGTGCGCTCATCTTCTGTGATGGGAGTTATCCGCCGCATGGATGAAAAAAACGGTAAGATCTTAGACCTCAACCATGTCAAAGTTCTTTTGCTGGAAGCAGAATTTCTGGAAGAAAAGGATTTTATGCAGGAACTGGTGGAGATGGGGAATAGCGGTGTGGATCTGCCGGGCAACATGATCGTCTTTGTGGCGGAGGATGTGGATGCTATCAGCAATCTGCAAGAGGAAATGGATGAAGATCTGGGAAATTATCTGGCGGATATGCTGGAAGGCAATCCCAATTATGATGACACCAGCGGGGCGACTTTTAAGAGTCTGATCTGTGACTGGTACAACGGAGGGAGCAGTACCATCCTGCCAAGTCTGGGTGTGCAGGACGATCTGCCGGTCGTGGATGGCTACTATCTCATGCAGACCGATGCGCGTGGTGACGATCAGATCCTGCGCAAGGTGACCGCCGAGGAAGGTTATGTGGTGGGGCTGTGCAGTGGTGCCATCGGCATGGTGGATATGGACGTGGACGGCGGGCAGATCCATCTGGAAAATGTCAAAGTCTCCTATGAATATACGGCGACCAATTCCGGTCTTGGCTGTCAGTTGACTTTTCGCGGAGATATCATACAAAAGGACAGTGTCGATCTTTCGGCAGAAGAATTGCAGGTTGCGGCTGCTGCCTATTTATCGGGCGTGATCCAAAATGTATACGAGCAAAAGGGGTTGGATCTTGCCAATTCTTATGGTCATTTGCGCTGTCATGATCTGGATCTTTATGAAAAATATCAGGGACGGGCGGGGGATTACCGGCAGGATCTGCATCTGGAAATGACCTGTAAATTCCGAGTCGTGGACTAATGATTGTATAAAAGAAAAAATCGGTTGCATACTTTGGTTAGAAACATCGGAGAGATGTCCGGTGTTTCTAATCCAAACAGAAAGAGCAGGAAGCAGATATGTATGCAAAAAGAAATCATATAAGGATCATTGGGTGTGTCTTGATTGTAGGACTATTTGTCCTCATAGGGCAGAGCCGGCATTTGCAGAAGGATTATGCCAACGAAGTATTTCGTTTTCATGTGATCGCCAACAGTGATACTGAGGAAGATCAGGTGTTGAAGTTACAGGTGCGGGATCAGGTGGGAGTCTATGTTTCAAAACTGCTTGCGAATGCAAGCGATAAAAAGGAAACGGAAAATATTATCCGCGCGCATTTGACGGAGATCGAGAAGATCGCGGGACAGGAGATTGCCAAAGCAGGCTATACATATCCGGTTACGGCGGCGATCGAGGATGTGGATTTCCCGGAAAAGTTTTATGGGATCTATCATTTGCCGGCGGGAAATTATACCTCTCTCCAGGTGCGGATCGGACAGGCACAGGGAAAGAACTGGTGGTGCGTCATGTATCCCAATATGTGTTTTCGGGACAATACCTATGAGGTCGTGGGAGAGGATGAAAAAGAGCAGATGTATGAGGTCTTTACCCTCTATCAGTATAAAAAACTCATTGAGTCCGAGGATAAGCAGATCCGATTTCGTTATCTCTGATATCCACAAAATGTGCAGATAAAAATGCCGTGGAAGAGAGGGCGGGAATAGGTTATAATCCTATATGAGCGATCGGGCAAATCCCGGGGCTGACAGAATAAGACAGAAAGATAAAAGGATATATCAATGGATAATCGTATTCTCATAGAAATGACAAGCATACAGACCGTAGATGGACAGGCGGATACCAACAGGCTGACCTACCACGGCAGATATCAGGAAACGGAGGGAAAAGCGGTCCTGCAATATATGCAGGTGGATGAGATGGGGCGCACCCGCAATAAATTGGAAGTCTGGGATGGCGGCTGCTGCATGACGACGACTGGCGATATGGGGCGCGTCATGGAATTTATCCCGGGTCAGCGTACCGGTATGCAGATGCGTACACCTATGGGATGCATGGATATGGATATTGTCACGCATGCCTATGAACTGGATGTTATAAAAGAAGGAGAGCCACACCTGCAGATCTTACTGGTCTATGATCTCTATGGTGGCGGAAATCTACTGGCAGAGAACCGGCTGGAGGTTCGTGTGCAGCCGGCATAAAAGCGCAAAGAAAAAGGCTTGTCCGTATCGGACAAGCCTTTTTGATATGTCTTATTTGCTGGCATTGAGTTCTTTTTGCTTGCGCAATGCCCAAGCGCGAAGACCCTTTTTCTTCTTTTTGCCATCTTCGGATTCTGTTTTTCCGTGCAATCCGCGAACACTTGTGATGTAAAGTCCGCTGACTCTTGCCTTGACTTCCTTCTTTACAGGAATCTCATCAAAGATCGTCGCGTCACAGATCAGTGACATGACCTTTGGACCAACCTTTGCCTTAACGATCGGCAGCTTGGACAACTTTGCATAGAAAGGTGTCTGTGCGATCACTTGCTCCGGCAGACCGGAATCTTTGATCCGTAGTTTTTTCTTGTCGATGATAAGCATTGTCACATTCTGGGCGGTTGCCTCCACCTGTGCGTTCTGCTCTTCCTGTTTCTTTTCGGCACGCTTGCCAAGGAAATACAATCCAATGATCAGCGCAACGAGAATGACCAATACAACAATCAATACAATCCAACCAGTACTCATTCCGTTATCCTCCTAAAAATATCGGAGTCCATTGTAGCATTATTCCCCTAAAAAAGCAATGGATGTGTCATATTGTAGATGGAATTTACATAAATTCATAGTGGATGATGGGACGGATCCGATCCCGGTGTGGAGAAAGGATGTAAAAATGAAAGAGACAAAGGTGCGAAGGGGATGCGTCGTGCGCAGCCTGCTTGTCATGTATATTATCAGTGGATTGTTGTTGGTACTTTTAGCCTTTATCGTGTCGCGTGTGGAAAAAGAGGATATGGTCGCCCAGATCGGTGTGATCGTCATCTATGTGCTTTCCTGCGGCATTGGGGGCTTTATTCTGGGAAAATGGAAGAAAAGACAGAAGTTTTTGTGGGGGCTTTTGGTCGGGATCTTATATGTGGCGACTCTGCTTGTGGCAGCCCTCTGGATCCAGAAAGGAAGCCTGCCACCTATCCCTTATATGGGAACCGCCTCTGCCATCTGCATCGGATCGGCGATGCTGGGCGGTATGCTGAGTTGAGCATGCAGAAAAAATGCTTTTCCTTTAGGCGCTTGTATGCTATAATATAGCGTAATCAAGCAGTAAAGGAGAGATATTTACAATGAAACATGTACAGACATTAAATACAAAGAAGTTACAGAACACAGTAAAGAAGGGCGGATGCGGTGAGTGCCAGACATCTTGCCAGTCTGCATGCAAGACATCTTGTACTGTAGGTAACCAGTCTTGCGAGAACAATCGCTAATCTTTATATTTGTACAATGCGGAGCGTCCTACTTTTCGTGGGAGGCTCCATTCTGTAGTTAAAACAAGAAAAAGTACACGCGACCGTACGCTTGATAGCGTTCGGTCATTTGTGCGTTTATAGAAGGAGGACTATTTTGGTTCATCAATACAAAATGGGCGGTTACAATATCGTGATCGATGTCAACAGCGGAGCCATTCATGTGGTGGATGACATGACCTACGATATGATCGAGATGTACGAGTCATCCGACAAGGACAGCATTTTTGCAGAGATGGCAAAACGCTATCCGGATCACAAGGATGAGATCGCAGAAGTCTGGGATGAGATCGCAGAACTGATCGCCGCAGAGGAATTATTTACAAAGGACTCATACGAGCCTTATATCACAGATTTTGCCAAGAGACCTACGGTCGTCAAGGCACTGTGTTTACATATTGCCCACGACTGCAATCTGGCATGCCAGTATTGCTTTGCAGAGGAGGGCGAGTATCACGGCAAACGTGAACTCATGTCTTACGAAGTCGGCAAGAAGGCACTGGATTTTCTGGTTGCCAATTCCGGCAATCGCCGCAACTTGGAGGTGGATTTCTTTGGCGGAGAGCCGCTGATGAATTTCCAGGTCGTTAAGGATCTGGTCGCATATGGTAGAAGCCTGGAAGAGACACATGACAAGAAGTTCCGCTTTACACTTACGACCAACGGCGTACTTTTAAATGATGACATCATGGAATTTGCCAATCAGGAGATGGGCAATGTCGTTCTCAGTATCGACGGCAGAAAAGAAGTCCATGACCGCATGAGACCTTTCCGCAAGGGAGCAGGTTCTTATGATCTGATCGTACCAAAGTTCCAGAAGTTCGCGGACAGCCGCCATCAGGAAAAATATTATGTGCGTGGAACCTTCACCCACAACAATCTGGATTTCTCCAAGGATGTCCTGCATTTGGCAGACCTTGGCTTCAAGCAGATCTCGGTAGAGCCGGTCGTTGCACAGGAGACAGATTCCTATGCGATCCGCGAGGAGGACTTGCCGCAGTTGATGGAAGAATATGAAAATCTGGCACTGGAGATGGTCAAGCGTCACGGTACCAAGGATGATTTCAATTTCTTCCACTTTATGATCGACCTTGAGGGCGGTCCTTGTGTTGCCAAGCGTCTGTCCGGCTGTGGCTCAGGTACGGAGTATCTGGCAGTGACACCGACAGGAGATCTTTATCCTTGCCATCAGTTTGTTGGAAATACTGACTTTTTGATGGGAAATGTGGATGACGGCGTGGTCAACACAGACCTGCGTGATGAGTTCAAGTCCTGCAATGTCTATGCTAAGGACAAGTGTAGGGAATGTTTTGCAAGATTTTATTGTAGCGGTGGATGTGCAGCCAATTCTTACAACTTCCATGGCGACATCCATAATGCATACGATATAGGATGTGCACTTCAGAAAAAGCGTGTTGAATGTGCCATTATGATAAAAGCGGCGTTGGCTGCAAAAGAAGGAGAAGAAGCATGAAACGATTAAAGAAAGGGCAGGGAGTAGCGTGGCTTGTAGTTCTGCTTGCCTGCATCGTCGGATTTGGTTATCTGGCATGGAATATTGTGACAGCGACCGTTTCCGGCAAAGATGATTTTGACATCCGCCTGGGTCTTGACCTTGCAGGTGGTGTCAGCATTACTTATCAGGTTGTGGGAGATACCCCATCCAGCGAAGACTTAAACGATACGGTCACCAAGTTACAGAAACGTATCGAAAATGAACTGGGATCCGACTCCTCTACAACAGAGGCGAGTGTTTATCCGGTCGGTGATGACAGAATCACCGTTGAGATCCCAGGTGTCAAGGATGCCAACGCGCTTTTGGAAGAACTGGGAACTCCGGGGTCTATTTATTTTATTACACAGACAGATTCTGACGGAAATACAAACTATTCCTATGACAGTTCCACCGGCAGTTATCAGTTAAACTATGATCTGGATACTTTGATCGCTAATGGTTCCGTGATTCTGCAGGGATCTGATGTCAAGAGTGCCAGCGCGACCAATCAGCAGAACCAGACAACCGGAGCAACCGAGCCGGTCGTACAGATCTCTCTGACAGATGATGGAACAAAGGCATTTGCAGATGCAACGACAGCAGCCTATGCAGCAGGTGAGTCCATCGGTATCTACTATGACGGACAGTTTGTCAGCGTACCAAAGGTAAATGCAGCCATCACAGACGGTCAGTGTGTGATCGAGGGTATGAGCGATTTTGATGAGGCAGACAGCCTTGCATCTTATATCCGTATCGGTGGTCTGAATCTGGAACTGGAAGAGTTGCAGTCAGAAGTCGTAGGCGCACAGTTGGGTAGCAGTGCCCTGTCTACCAGTTTACTTGCAGCAGCCATTGGTCTGATCATTGTCATGATCTTCCTTATGATCATGTATCGTATACCGGGCGTGGCAGCATCCCTTGCTTTAGCACTTTACACAGGACTCATGTTATTTATCCTGTGGGCATTTGATATTACCCTTACACTGCCGGGTATCGCCGGTATCATCCTTTCCATCGGTATGGCGGTGGATGCCAACGTTATCATCTTTGCCCGTATCCGTGAAGAGATCGCGGCAGGCAAGAGTGTGATCGCAGCCATTGAGATCGGATTTAAGAAAGCACTTTCTGCCATCGTCGATGGTAATGTGACAACTCTGATCGCAGCAGCCGTTCTTGGTGTATTAGGTTCCGGTACGGTAAAGGGATTTGCCATTACATTGGCACTTGGTGTTGTCCTTTCCATGTTTACCGCACTGGTCATCACCAGAATTTTGATGAATTCTTTGTATGCAGTCGGACTCCGTGACCAGAAGTTCTATGGCAAGGCAAAGGCTATGAAGAATGTCAACTTCATGAGCAAGAAGGCAGTCTTTTTTGCCTGCTCCATCCTTGTGATCTGTGTCGGTTTTGTCGGCATGGGCGTACATGGTGCAAAGGGAGATAAGGCATTAAATTACAGTTTGGAATTTTTGGGTGGTACTTCTACGACTGTAGAGTTTAACGAAGCCTACACTCTGGCACAAGCAGATGATGAGATCGTACCAAAGATCGCTGAGGTCATCGGCAATAATGACATCCAGACCCAGGTCGTTGATAATTCCAACCAGATCATCTTCAAGACAAGAAGTCTGGATCTGGATCAGAGAGAAGCGCTCAATACCATGTTAGAAAATGATTATGGTGTAGACGAGACAGCCATCACATCTTCCAACATTGGTTCTACCATCAGTGGAGAGATGCGTTCCCAGTCCGTGATCGCCGTTATTGTGGCAGCATTCTTTATGCTCCTTTACATCTGGTTCCGCTTTAAAGATATCCGTTTTGCAAGCAGTGCCATCATTGCCCTGATCCATGATGTGCTTGTCGTATTGGCACTCTATGCTGTAGCACGTATTTCTGTCGGCAGCGCATTTATCGCATGTATGCTTACGGTTATCGGTTATTCTGTCAACGATACGATCGTTATCTTCGACCGTATCCGTGAGAATAAAAAGGCACTCCGTGATGAGACACCGGAGACCTTACAGACACTTGCAAATGAAAGTATCACACAGACACTTTCCAGATCTATCAGTACTTCCTTTACGACGGTTGTTATGGTACTGATGTTGCTGATCTTTGGTGTGACAAGCATTCGTGAATTTGCCCTGCCTCTTATGGTTGGTATTGTATGTGGTACTTATTCTTCTATCTGCATTGCAACCGAGTTGTGGTATGTCATGAAGGTACATATCAAGGGTAAGAAAAAGGCAAAATAAATGAGATTTCATAAATCATGCACATTATAAGGAGGATGAAATGTACACATTAGAAGATATCAAAGCAGTAGATCCGCAGATCGCAGATGCCATTACCGCTGAGTTTGACAGACAGTCCAGTCATATCGAACTGATCGCGTCGGAAAACTGGGTGAGCCCGGCAGTCATGTCGGCAATGGGCAGTGTCCTGACCAACAAGTACGCAGAGGGCTATCCTGGAAAGCGCTACTATGGCGGCTGCGAATGTGTTGATGTGGTGGAAGAACTGGCAAGAGAGCGTGCCAAGGAATTGTTTGGCTGCGATTATGTCAATGTCCAGCCACATTCCGGCGCACAGGCAAATATGGCAGTCCAGTTTGCTGTACTAAAGCCGGGAGATACCGTTATGGGCATGAACTTAGACCATGGCGGACATCTGACCCATGGATCACCTGTGAATTTCTCGGGGACATATTTTCATATTGTTCCTTATGGTGTGAATGACGAAGGTTTTATTGATTATGATGAAGTAGAGCGCATTGCAAAGGAATGTCAACCAAAGATGATCATTGCAGGGGCTTCTGCTTATGCCAGAGCCATTGACTTTAAGCGATTCCGTCAGATCGCCGACATGGTGGATGCGGTGCTTATGGTGGATATGGCACATATTGCGGGACTGGTTGCAGCAGGTCTGCATGAAAGCCCGGTTCCTTATGCGGACATTGTTACGACAACGACCCACAAGACCCTGCGTGGTCCGCGTGGTGGTATGATCATGGCAACCGCCGAGGCAAATGAAAAATACAATTTCAACAAGGCAGTATTCCCTGGCACACAGGGCGGTCCGCTCATGCATGTGATCGCAGCCAAGGCAGTCTGCTTCCAGGAAGCCTTACAGCCGGAATTTAAGGTCTATATGAAACAGGTGGCTGACAATGCACAGGCACTTGCTAAGGGCTTGCAGGCAAGAGGTATCAAGATCGTTTCCGGCGGTACAGACAATCATCTGATGCTGGTAGATCTGACACCGTTTGATCTGACAGGAAAGGCTGTAGAAAAATGGCTGGATGATGCACACATCACCGCCAATAAAAATACCATTCCGAACGATCCGAAGAGCCCATTTGTCACCAGTGGTATCCGTCTGGGTACACCGGCAGCGACCAGCCGTGGCTTAAAAGAGGATGACTTTGATCAGGTGGCAGAAGCAATCGCGACCGTGATCAAGGAAGGCGAGGATGGCGTAGCCAAGGCGAGAGAGATCGTGGCAGAACTTACCGCAAAGTATCCGTTGCAATAATTTGGGATTATGGAAGGAAAGAAAAATGATCGATATTAAATTTTTAAGAGAAAATCCTGAAGTGGTAAAGCAGAATATCAAGAATAAGTTTCAGGATCACAAACTTCACTTAGTAGATGAAGTCATTGAATTAGATGCAAAGGCAAGAGCCGCACAGCAGGAGGCAGATGAACTCCGTTCCAAGAAGAACAAGATCGCAAAGCAGATCGGTGCTTTGATGGGACAGGGCAAGAAGGAAGAGGCAGAAGCAGTCAAGGCTGAGGTTGCCGGTATTTCTGCAAGACTTGCAGAGTTAGAGCCGGAAGAAAAAGAATTACAGGAAAAGGTTACACAGATCATGATGAACATTCCAAACATCATCGATCCATCCGTACCGATCGGCAAGGATGATTCCTGCAACGTCGAGATCGAGAAGTTTGGTGAGCCGGTCGTTCCTGATTTTGAGGTTCCATATCATACTGACATCATGGAACGTTTTGACGGCATTGACCTGGAGAGCGCCGGAAAGGTTGCCGGAAACGGCTTCTACTATCTGATGGGAGACATCGCAAGACTGCATTCCGCAGTGATCTCTTATGCAAGAGATTTCATGATCGACCGTGGATTTACCTACTGTGTACCACCGTTTATGATCCGTTCTAACGTGGTTACCGGTGTTATGAGTTTTGAAGAAATGGATGCCATGATGTATAAGATCGAGGGCGAAGACCTCTATCTGATCGGTACATCAGAGCACTCTATGATCGGAAAATTCATTGATACTTTAAATGATGAAGAAAAATTACCATATACCCTGACCTCTTATTCTCCTTGCTTCCGTAAGGAAAAAGGTGCGCATGGTATTGAGGAACGTGGTGTTTACCGTATCCATCAGTTTGAAAAGCAGGAGATGGTCGTTGTATGTAAGCCGGAAGATTCCATGGCTTGGTATGACAAGTTGTGGCAGAACACCGTAGATCTCTTCCGCAGTCTGGATATCCCGGTTCGTACCCTGGAGTGCTGCTCCGGAGATCTGGCAGATCTGAAAGTTAAGTCCTGTGACGTTGAAGCATGGTCACCGAGACAGAAGAAATACTTTGAGGTCGGATCCTGTTCTAATCTTGGGGATGCACAGGCACGCCGCCTGAAGATCCGTGTCAAGGGTAAGGACGGCAAGTATTTTGCACATACCTTGAACAATACGGTCGTTGCACCACCAAGAATGCTGATCGCATTCTTAGAGAACAACTTAAATGCAGACGGATCTGTCAATATCCCGCTTGCATTACAGCCATACATGGGCGGTAAGACAGTCCTTGTTCCAAAGCACTAAAACATAGGGCGTTTCTTTTGCTGGAAGGAGCGCCTTTTCATTTGCCTCCACGAATTATCAGCCAAAACAAAATATAATGATAAAAATACAGAATTTTCCGAAAAAAGAGTGGCAATCTACCATCCACCTTGCTACAATAGCAGTAAGAGAAAAACGAAGCGAGGAGGACATGTGACATGAAGGTTTTTACAACGGACAAAATTCGTAATGTAGTTGTTCTGGGACACAGTGGGGCAGGCAAAACGAGCCTGGTGTCCGCTATGACAGACATCGCAAGCGGTACAAAGTCGCGCGTGACGGAACCGCCGGCAACGACCCAGATGGTCGTCTGGCCTATCCTCTGGGAAGACCACAAGATCAACATTTTGGACGTTCCCGGTTCCTATGATTTCGTGGGAGAGATCGAGGAGGCGGTAGGGGTAGCCGATGCTGCCATCATTGTGATCTCCGGCAAGAATGGTGTGGAGAACGGAACGCGCAAGGCATGGGCTTTGTGTGAAAAATACCATTTGCCGCGTATCGTATATGTCAGTGACATGGATATGGATGAGGTATCTTTCAAAAATGTTGTGCTGGGCTTGCAGGACTTCTATGGCAAATGCATTGCGCCATTTCATTTTCCTTTGCGGGAAAATGCAGAGTTTGTGGGCTATGTGAATGTCATTCAGGAGCGGGCAAAACGCTGGCAGGCAGACGGCACAGTCGAAAAATCTGAAGTGCCGGATTACTCCATGGAAAATCTCTCTATCTATCGGGAAGCCCTGATGGAGGCGGTGGCTGAGACAAGTGAGGAATTTCTGGATCGCTATTTTGCGGGGGAGACTTTCTCGGAAAATGAGATCCGACAGGCACTCCGCGTCAATGTTTCCGAGGGGACGATCGTGCCGGTCATGATGGGATCTAATACCATGGAAAGAGGCATGTATACACTTTTGGCGGACATCATCAAGTACCTGCCGTCACCGGACCAGCGCAGTGCAACCGGTATGAACGCCCTGACTCAGGAACTTTTTGAGGCGAATTATAATTTTGCAAAGGCAAAGACTGCCTATGTATTTAAGACTATTATGGATCCCTTTATCGGAAAGTATTCCCTCTTTAAGGTCATGTCCGGTGTTATCAAGTCAGACGATAACCTGTACGATCAGGTCAAAGGACAGGAGATCCGCATCAGTAAATTATATGTCATGAAGGGAAACAAGGCAGAGGAAGTGGAGGAACTGCATGCGGGCGATATAGGCGCTCTCAGCAAGGTGGCAGGCTTGCAGACATCTACGACGCTTTCTACCAAGGCAACGCCGGTGCTTTATCCGGCTACCGTGATTTCTACTCCTTATTGTGCGATGCGCTACTGTGCAGTCAATGCCAAGGAGGATGATAAACTGACCCAGTCACTTTTGAAACTGGCAGAGGAAGACCGGACGCTGCGTGTGGAGAATGACAGCGAGAACCGCCAGACCCTCTTATACGGTATCAGTGAGCAGCATTTGCAGGCAGTGGCAGACCGGCTGAAAGCAAAATATAATGTCGAGATGAAGTTGGAAGCACCAAAGGTTGCCTACCGTGAGACTATCCGGGGCAGTGCGGATGTGGAATACAAGCACAAAAAGCAGTCCGGCGGACACGGACAATACGGACATGTCAAGATCAAGGTATCGCCGTCCGGTGACCTGACTTCTGCATATGAATTTGAGGAGACCGTTGTCGGAGGAGCCGTGCCAAAGAATTTCTTCCCGGCAGTCGAAAAAGGTATCGTTGAGGGGACACTTGCCGGTCCGCTGGCAGGCTATCCGGTGGTCGGCATCCATGTCAACCTCTATGATGGATCTTCCCATTCCGTAGACTCATCCGAGGCAGCCTTTAAGATGGCAGCGACCATGGCACTAAAGGATGCCCTCATGAAAGCCGATCCGGTTCTTTTGGAGCCGATCGCATCTTTACAGGTCAGCGTACCGGAGGAAAAGGTAGGAGATGTCATGGGAGAACTCAGCAAGCGCCGTGCCAAGATCATGGGTATGAACCCACAGGAGGGCATGCAAGTGGTAGATGCCGAGATCCCATATGCGACACTTTATGGTATCGGTACGGTCTTACATTCCATTACCGGTGGCGAGGCGACCTATTCCTATCAGTTCTTAAAGTATGAAGTTGAAAATAAGGGATAACTTAAGAAAGTCTTAAAGACTTCCCTACTTGGAAATTAAATGATGAACCGCTACAATATGTATATGATTAATCAATACATGTTGTGGCGGTTTTTTGTTGGTATAAGCCCATGCGCCCACATGACAATTCTCTGGAGGATAAGATGGTAAACGTATTAGTTTGTGATGATGAAAAAGATATTGTTTCTGCACTGCGGATTTATTTGGAGAGCGAGGGCTATCAGGTCTATACGGCATATGATGGCATGGAAGCACTGGAAGTCTTGGAAACGACCGAGATCCATCTGGTACTCTTGGATGTCATGATGCCGCGGATGGATGGGATCCAGACCATGGCAAAGATCCGCGAGACCTCAAATGTACCGATCATTCTCTTGACAGCCAAGAGCGAGGATACGGATAAAGTCTTAGGACTCAACGTGGGAGCAGATGATTATGTGACAAAACCTTTCAATCCGGTTGAATTGCAGGCAAGGGTCAAATCACAGTTGCGTCGCTATATGCAGCTGGGCGGAAACCATGCCAGTGCTTCCGGCGATGAAGGCATCATCACGATCGGTCCGATCGTATTAAATGATCGCGCAAAGGAAGTGACGCTGGATGGAGAACTGGTCAATCTGACCAGAACGGAATATGATATATTGCATCTTTTGATGGAAAATCCGGGCAAGGTCTTTTCTCCGAGTCAGATCTATGAGCAGGTCTGGAAAGAGGATGCCTTTGGCACGGAGAATACCGTGGCTGTCCATATCCGTCATCTGCGCGAGAAATTGGAGTACGATCCGGCGGAGCCGAGATATGTAAAGGTTGTGTGGGGCAGAGGTTATAAGGTGGAGGATAAATAAGATCCGTAAGCCAAAACTGCCTGTATGAAATAATATAGGAAGAAATGCGAGGATAATGATATGAAAAATAATTGGAAAGGAAAAACGGGATTTAAGATCTTAGCCCTTGTGGCAGCCACTTTGACAGGCTTAGCGACGATCTTAGGCGGCATCATGATGATTGTCAGCATTAGTCTGCGTTCCGAGTATGGCAATCATACGGATGCCATGGCAGAAGAGATGCAGAAGACCATGCTTTCCCATTACACGGCTTATCTGGTGGAAAATGCCAAGCAAAATAATGGGATTTCCTGGGACGCCTTGGAAGGATCTTCTCTATCCTATGCGGTCGAACAGATCACCTTTAATGTGACCGGTCAGGATGAAACTTTTCATGTAGACAGACAGAATGCCTTTATCTATGGCAATGAAAAACTGATCCAATGGTTGCAGGAAGGCAATCATAAGGAGGCAAATGGGGTCTACCAGAATGTCTACTGTGCAGAGAATTCTTACAACTATAATATAGATTCTTGGAGAAGTATGCTGGACGATACAGTATATCGCCATACCGGATCTTTGGATAAGAAACTTTATCTAAGTGAAAATGAAGGCGGGGATGATGTCTTACAGTACTATGACGACGATGATGAATACGACACAGAGGAAATCTACAGAGATGACGATGCCTGGACAGAAAGTGATGGAGATGTGTCGGATGTTGACGAAAATGCAGGAAATGATGCAAATGCCCTCATAAAAGGGGAGATTCCGCCGGAAGGAACCTATGTATTCTATCGTGTTTACACCATACCGGATCTTACAAAGGCTTTTCAGGCTGCCAGCGGAACAACTTCACTTACGGATGAGCAGATGGAATTGGTAAAAACGGACTATAAAGAGGTGGCAGTGGCAGCCATCGGGAGACTCAGTAATGGGCAGAGCGTCCAGAGTGACCTGTACCTGAAAAATATTCCAACCCTTTTGAGCCGTTTGCAAAAAGAAGCCGACAGTGTGACCTTTGCGGACGGACAGAGCGATTATCTTTGGATCCCATATGTCTTGGTAAGCATGCTGGGCACTATGCAAAAGATATACTTACCGGTCTTTTTGATCGCCCTTATCTTATTTATCCTGTCTTTTGTTTTCCTGATGACCATGTCCGGACATCGTAGAGAGGATGATGAGATCCATCTGCGACTGGTCGATCGCATGCCATATGTTATCTATGGTACGCTGGCAGTTCTTGGCGTTTCCTTTGGTGTGGTCGGCAATGTCGGTGTTGTAGCCTTATATTATGAGGGCGTTCTTGGGGAAGCAGAGATGATCACCTTGTCGATCGTCGTGGCTTGCTTGTGGCAGCTTTTGGCACTTGCCTTTAGCATGAGTACGGCAAGCCGTATCAAGTCAGGGCAGTTCTGGAAGCATACGCTTTTACATTATATTGCAGCCTTTGTCCGTCATTGGCTGATCGATCCGATCAAGAACTTAAACCGTATGATCCGGGCAAATGTAAAACTTTCCGTCAGACTTGCCGTTGGACTTCTGATCCTTGGCTTGGTGGAACTTTTTGTACTGGCAGCCTCCGGTATGATGGGAGCGGGATTTTTCTTCTTCTTCCTATACAAGATCTTAGAAACTTTTGTCATCTACTATCTGGTGCTTATGGCAAAGAAGTTAAAAGACGGTGGAAAGCGTGTGGCAAATGGAAATTATGACCAGCCGATCGACACCCATCATATGATCGCACCGCTCAAAGAGCACGGCGAAGATATCAACCATGTGGGCGAGGGTATCGCTCTTGCAGTAGCCGAGCAGATGAAGAGCGAGCGCCTAAAGACGGAACTCATCACCAATGTATCGCATGATATTAAGACACCTTTGACATCCATTATCAACTATGTTGACCTCATCAAGAAGGAAGAGGTATCGGAGCCAAAGGTCAGAGAGTATGTAGAAGTCTTAGACCGGCAGTCTGCCAGATTAAAGAAACTGATCGAAGATCTTTTGGAAGCCTCCAAGGCATCCACCGGCAACGTGGAGATGCACATGGAAGCCTGTGATGCGGCGGTCATGATCGCCCAGGTGGTCGGAGAATACCAGGATAAACTGCAAAAGCAGGATATTGAGATTGTGGTAAATGAGGCAAAGAATCCTGCCAACATCATGGCAGATGGCAGGCACCTGTGGAGAGTGTTTGATAACATCATGAGCAATATCTGCAAATATACACAGGATCATACCAGAGTCTATGTCAATGTGGAAGATGCAGGCGACCAGGTGCGCATGATCTTTAAGAATATTTCCAAATATCCGCTCAATATCACCAGTGACGAGTTGATGGAACGTTTTGTCAGAGGTGATGCATCGAGAAATACCGAAGGCCATGGCTTAGGACTTTCCATTGCCTCCAGTCTGACATCACTCATGGACGGACAACTGACCATTGATATTGACGGGGATCTCTTTAAGATCACAGTTGCGATGAAGAAGCAGGCTTAGAAAGGCTGTGGACATATTCCGTCGGTGTAAGCCCGGTGTGCTTCTTAAAGACAGAAGAAAAATAAGATGGAGTGGAAAAATGTAATTTTGCACTCAGATCAGTCAGGGAAATGTTGCTATATGCCAGCATTTCCTTGGCTTTTTCTATGCGCAGATTTGTCATGTAGTCGCCTATGGATTGTCCGGTCTGTTTTTTGAACTGGGAGGAAAGATAGTAGGTAGAATAGCCTAATGCTCCTGCCAGATCTTCCAAGGAGATTTTTTCATAAATATTGCGGTGGATCAGAGCAATGCAATCATGGATAAAAGGCGCATATGTTACTTCCTTTGCTTGGATCTCGTGCACACGACGGATAAAGGTATCATAAGCCAGAAAATGGATATCCATAATGCTGTTAGCATCGGTACAATCCGGGGATTCGATCTGCTGGATATAGTAGTCGCTGAGGGAGTAGGCTTCGTCCGGATCCATACCGCCACGGATTGCGGCGCGGGTGATAAGAGCAACAAATACAATGATCTCGTCTTTTTCCTGTCTGACAATATCGTTTGGACTCATAAGTCCCACCAGGTAGTTATCCGCAGACAGTTCGATATTTCCCAATTCCTCCTGATAGTGGATATTACCGGTTTCGACATGTCTTAACATGGCACATTCCATAGCATAACTACTGTGCTCGGTGATGGCAATGTCATGAGCGATACTACTGTTCTTTTTGGTTGGTGCAAAAGAATTGTTGGTGCTGAGTGTCGGAAAAGATACGGTGGTCAGATTTCCCAGTGTTTTATCATAAAGGGTATAATAAAGCATACGCACACTCTGTAAAAAGAGGGCGTAAGGAATGACCGGAATCTCCTTTTGCACTTCCATCATGCGATGCTGCGAGGCTATGGACATATGCCAGTCATCCAGTAGTCTCTTAAAATTGATCTCCGAAATCGAAGAGGTTAAAAAAGGACCAAGCACATAGAAAGAGTCCGGTTGCTTGTTTGCAATATAAGGTTGAATCGCCCAGGTCAGGCAGAGACGGTCGGGGTAGAGGATGGGCATGGTATTGCCGGATTCATAGGTTCTTAAGGCATCATCCTTGGAATCAAAGAAGAAGTTGCGTACTTCATTGATCCAGGGACAGTTGGTGTCTAACAATTCCCAATTCTTTGAATAGTGCCAGAAGCAGATATTGTTTACTGCGTATAAAGAGTCAAATAAATAAGTAAGTTTCTCGGTCTGATCCATGGTAAGACTTCCTTTCTCATCGATATTATCCATATCCTAGCATGCTTTTGTTAATTTTTCTATAAAGTTTGATGAAATATTGTTAGAAAAATCGAAATTTTAACAGGGCAAAAGGCAAGGAATTAGTATGATGAATACAAGAAGTGGTCATGTGAAAGCACATGATCTTACAAGGAGGGTATTACTTATGAAGAAAAAAGCAAATTGGGCAGATCCTAGCACGACTGCCGAAAATGAAGTCCTACCGGGCTATCTGAAGTGGGCATGGACATCCAGAGGATTGTCATTGGCACTCAATGCTATCCTGATCATGCAGTTGACCTACTATTGTACCGATATGCTGGGTATGGGGGCAGCGCTGGTCGGAACTTTACTTCTGGCATCTAAGGTCTTTGATGGTGTGACCGATCTGTTCGTAGGTTATATCATTGACCGTACGCATACCAAGTTAGGAAAGGCGAGACCTTATGAGATATTTATCGTCTTTGTATGGGGACTTACTGTACTTCTCTTTTCCGCACCGGAATTGAGTACGACAGGAAAGGTGATCTTTGTATTTGTACTTTATACATTGATCAATTCTGTCTGTGGT
>CAVLBP010000011.1:0-31033 GCA_963661325.1 bacterium | reverse complement strand
GAGAACTGTGGTGCTCTACGAGCTGCCTTCAAGCCGTACTTCTTACGTTCTTTCATTCTAGGATCTCTTGTAAGATATCCGTTAGACTTCAGAACTGGTCTGTAATCAGCATCTACCTGAAGTAATGCTCTAGCAATACCGTGTCTGATGGCGCCAGCCTGACCTGTGTAACCGCCACCCTTGACGTTTACTAAAACGTCAAACTTGTCAAGATTGTCTGTAGCAACGAGTGGCTGACGAACAACAACCTTTAAAGTCTCAAGTCCAAGATACTCATCGATATCTCTTTTATTGATTGTGATCTTACCTGTTCCAGGTACTAAATATACTCTAGCAACAGATGATTTTCTTCTTCCTGTTCCGTAATACTTTGTATTAGCCAATGTGATTTACCTCCTTACCGAATTAAAATGTCAACTCTTCTGGTTTCTGAGCTGCATGCTTGTGATCTGGGCCAGCGTATACAAATAACTTTGTGTACATCTCTCTTCCTAAAGGTCCCTTTGGAAGCATTCCCTTAACTGCATGTTCGATAACTCTGTCAGGATGCTTAGCTAACATCTCCTTTAAAGTTGTCTCTTTCATTCCACCAACATAGTCTGAATGATGATAATAGATCTTCTGGTCTAACTTCTTACCAGTAACCTTGATCTTCTCTGCATTAACAACGATCACATAATCTCCGCAATCAGCATGAGGTGTGTAAATCGCTTTGTTCTTTCCTCTTAATACCTTAGCAACTTCAGAAGCAAGACGACCTAATGTCTGTCCTTCTGCATCTACTACATACCATTTTCTCTCAACCTGACTTGGGTTTGGCATATAAGTCTTCATTTGGTTTCCTCCTTAAATAACATAAAGCGTCAGTCTCGTACAATGTCCGAAATACGATCACTGACATGTCTATAGTCAAAACACGTTTCGGGGCTAATGAAACTGTGCTTCTAAACTACATCAGCCGTTACATTATATTACGCAGACGGTCTTTTGTCAATTCTTTTCTATAAATATTCCAGCCCGATCATGGTAAGTCCATGCGCCGGTGCTGTCGGTCCTGCCAATTCTCTGTCCTTTCCCGCAAGGATGCTTTCCATATCCTCCGGCTTTTTGATCCCTGCACCCACCTGGATCAGGGTTCCGGCTATAATGCGCACCATATTGTAAAGGAAGCCGTTCCCCTGCACGCGGATACGGATCATGTCTCCCTCACGCACCACGTCCAGTGCGTAGATCGTGCGCACATAAGTATTGGTCTGCGCATGCACGGACGCAAAGGAAGTAAAATCATGCTCCCCCACCAGATAAGACGCCGCCTCTTGCATGGCACGAACATCCAACGGATAGTGATAAAAATAACTTGTCCTTCTCTCCAGCGGCTGGCGGAAACGACAGTTTAAGATACGATATTCGTATGTCTTTATACTCTTTGAAAAACGTGGGTGAAAGTCCTCCGCCACCTGGCAAGACTCCTGCACCACGATATCTTCCGGCAGACGCTGATTGAGCGCAAAAGAGATCTTCTCCGCCGGCATTCTGGTATGGGTTTCAAAAACCGCGACATTGCCCAGCGAATGCACACCGGCATCCGTCCTGCTGGCACCTGTCACCGTGATCTTTTCCCCTAAAAGAGAGGTCAGTGTCTTATTTAAGACCTCTTCGATCGTAATGCCATTGGGCTGGATCTGCCATCCGCAATAATTGGTTCCCTCGTATGCCACGACCAGTTTTACCCGCATCAAAGCACCACCTTTATGACCATCAAGAGGACAAAGTAGACGATCACAACCACATAAGCCAAACGGTCGACCTTATGATAGACCAAAGGCATCATCTTGGTTCTGCCCTCGCCACCGACGTAACATCTTGCTTCCATCGCCAAAGCCAGGTCATTGGCACGGCGGAATGCCGATACAAAAAGCGGTACTAATAGCGGTACCATATTCTTTGCCTTTTTGATCAGTCCGCCAGTCTCAAAATCCGCACCTCGCGCCATCTGTGCTTTCATGATCTTGTCTGTCTCCTCGATCAAAATCGGGATAAAACGAAGGGCGATTGACATCATCATGGCGATCTCATGCACCGGTACATTGATCTTTTGCAAAGGCTTTAATGCTTTTTCCAAGCCATCAGTCAACTGGTTTGGTGTCGTCGTCAGCGTCATCACAGACGAGCCCATGATCAGATATACCATACGAATGGTCATCAGCACCGCATTGCGCAGTCCCTCCCGCGTGATACGGATCTTCCAAATGCTCCAGAGCACCTGCCCCGGTGTCAAAAAGAGGTTAAAAAGTCCCGCGATCAAAAGCAGGATCATAATAGCCTTGAGTCCGCGCAGCATAAAGGACAAAGGCACCTTGCTCAGAGCGATCACACCAAATAAAAAGGCGGTCATTACGATAAATCCAACAATGCCGTCAAAAGAAAAGACACTGATGATAAACAGAAGTGTTGCAAATAACTTTGTCCGGGGATCCAGTTTATGAATGATGGAATCCGCCGGATAATATTGTCCTAATGTAATATCTCTTAACATAAATCTAATCTATCCTATCCAACGTAATATCGCTTCTTTTGCTTCATCTACGGTCGTCGCCTCTGTTGACACATCCATACCCTTTTCCTTCATCTCATGCATGAGGTATGTCACCTGTGGTGCCGCAAGTCCGATCTCCTCCAACTCCTTATAATGGTGAAAGACCTGACGCGGCGCATCATCAAACTTGACATGTCCATGATCCATGACGATGATACGGTCTACGTACTTTGCCACATCTTCCATACTATGAGAGACCAAAATAACCGTATTGCCATATCTGGCATGCATGTCTGCGATCATATCCAGGATCTCGTCACGCCCTTTCGGATCCAGACCTGCCGTCGGCTCATCTAAGATCAGTACCTGTGGTTTCATGGCAATGACACCGGCGATCGCTGCACGACGCTTTTGTCCTCCTGACAATTCAAAAGGAGAAACATCAAAATATTTTTCTGGCAAGCCCACATTTTGCAATGCTTCGTAAGCACGAAGCGTCATATCCTTTTCCGGCAAACCCTGATTCTTTGGTCCAAAGCAGACATCCTTAAAGACCGTTTCTTCAAAAAGCTGATGCTCCGGATACTGAAAGACCATGCCCACCTGCATACGCAGATCGCGCAGATCATAATCTTCCTCATAAATATCCTGTCCGTTAAAGTAGATCTTGCCTTCCGTTGCCTTGAGCAGCCCGTTCAAATGCTGGATCAGGGTAGACTTTCCGGAACCGGTATGACCAATCACGCCGATAAATTCGCCATCGCCGATCTGCAAGTTCACATGATCCAGTGCCGTGATCTCATATGCTGTTTTTTCGCTATAACGATAAGATACATTATCTAATATAAATGACATAATTCACCTTAATTTCTCTTGTCTGCCACGTTTTGCAGGGCTTCGATCAGTTCTTCTCTTGTCAAAATACCATCCGGTATGGCAAGTCCCGCTTTTTGCAACTCATGCGCTAAAAGTGTGATCTGCGGCACATCCAGCCTGTGTTCCTTGAGCGTCTCCACCTGTGAAAAAATACCGCGCGGATTTCCCTCCAAAACGACCTTGCCCTGATCCATGACATAGACATAGTCCGCATCTACTACTTCTTCCATATAATGTGTGATCAAAATAATAGTCACACCCTTTTCGCGGTTAAGCGCATGCACAGCCTCCAGAACTTCCTTGCGTCCATTCGGATCCAGCATAGCGGTAGGCTCGTCCAAAATGATACACTTTGGCTCCATCGCCATAACGCCGGCGATCGCCACACGCTGCTTTTGTCCTCCGGATAATTTATTGGGTGAATGCTCCCGATACTGCCACATACCGACAGCCTTCAGGCTCTTTTCCACCCGTTCCCAGATCTCCTCTGTCGGCAGGCCAATATTTTCCGGTCCAAAACCGACATCTTCCTGTACTACACTGGCAATGATCTGATTGTCCGGGTTCTGAAAAACCATACCGGCTTCCTGCCGGATGTCATAAGTCAGGTTCTCGTCCGATACATCCATGCCATCTACGATCAGCGTCCCCTCGCTCGGTGTCAAAAGAGCGTTTAGATGCTTGGCAAAGGTAGACTTACCCGATCCGTTGTGACCCAGTACCGCGATAAACTGTCCCGGTTCCACAGACAGATCCATGTGATCGAGGGCGGTGCGGATGCTTTCCACATTGCCTTCTTCATCACGGATGATATATTCATGTACTAAATCTTTTGCTTCAATGATTCCCATATTTCTTCCTTTTTACCAGTGCAGGTGATGCAACTCACCCTCTAGTCTCATGTGGTCAAAATGGTTCTGACGCAATGCCTCATACAAGACGATTGCCACAGAATTCGACAGATTGAGCGATCTGGTCTCTCCGATCATCGGTATACGGATGCATTGATCCGGATGCTCGACTAAAATCTCCTCCGGGATCCCCGCACTCTCCTTGCCAAACATGATAAAACAGTCCGGCTCAAAGGACACGTCTGAATAGACATGCTTTCCCTTGGTCGTTGCAAAGTAGATCTTTGCTCCCGGATTGCGCTCCAAAAAGTCATTCCAATCATCATAACGTGTCACGTCCAACTGATCCCAATAGTCCATGCCCGCACGTTTGACGGTCTTGTCATTCAGTTGAAAGCCCAGTGGCTCGATCAGATGCAGTTTTGTCCCTGTAGCCACACAGGTTCGACCGATATTCCCTGTATTTCCCGGGATTTCCGGTTCATGTAAAATAATATTCAGCGCTGCCATTTACGCACCTTTTCTTTCTTCTCTTAATTCTGTCACAAATTCTTCCAGTCGATCCAATGCCACTTTCAGATTATCCAAAGAGTAGGCATAGGAAATACGCAGGAATCCCTCTCCGCAGGCACCGAATGCCGTCCCCGGCACAACAGCCACCTTTTTACGGTTCAAAAATTCTGTCGCAAATTCTTCCGATGTCATACCAAATTCCTGAATGGATGGGAAAATGTAAAAAGCACCAAAAGGCTCAAAACATTGCAGATGCATCTCCTCAAAACGATGGATCAGATAACGTCTGCGTCCGTTGTATTCTTCCCGCATATGTGCCACATCTTCGTCACAGTGACGCAATGCCTCGACAGCCGCATACTGGCTGGTTGTCGGCGCACACATGATCGCATACTGATGGATCTTTAACATCTGCTTGATGATGATCTTTGGCGCACAGGCATAACCCAGTCGCCATCCGGTCATGGCATGAGACTTGGAAAAACCATTGATGAGAACAGTCCTCTCCTTCATACCCGGCAAAGATGCGATCGACACATGCTTTTCCAAATAGGTAAGTTCGGCATAGATCTCATCACTCAAGACATAAAGATCATGTTTCTTGACCACTTCTGCGATCGCTTCCAGATCTTTCTTTTCCATGACAGCCCCGGTCGGGTTGTTCGGAAACGGCATGATCAGGATCTTGGTCTTATCCGTGATTGCTGCTTCCAATTCTTCTGCCGTCAGACGGAACTGATTTTCCTCTTTCAGGTTGATCACCACCGGAACGCCTCCTGCCAAAACCGTACATGGCAGATAAGAGACATAACTCGGCTGCGGGATCAGAACCTCATCCCCGGGATCTAACATGGTACGCAGGGCAATATCGATCGCCTCACTGCCACCTACCGTCACCAGGATCTCATCCTGATAATCATATTCCAGATCAAATCTGCGGTGCAGATAATTCGCGATCTCTACCTTTAATTCTTTAAGACCTGCATTGGAAGTATAAAAAGTACGTCCGCGTTCCAGAGAATAGATTGCCTCATCACGGACTCTCCATGGTGTATCAAAATCCGGCTCACCAACGCCCAGTGAGATCGCATCCTGCATTTCACTGACGATGTCAAAAAACTTTCGGATACCGGATGGTTCAATTTCTACGATGGTCTTTGACAGTGGGTTTCTCATAGGCTCACCAACTCTCTCTCATCCTTGCGCTGTTCTGCCATGATCGTGCCGTGATCCTTATATTTTTTCAAAATAAAGTTGGTCTTGGTACTGAGAACAGAATCCAGTGGGGACAACTTGTCGGATACAAATTCGGAAACCTCACGCAGGGTCTTTCCTTCCAATGTGACCATAAAATCAAAACCACCGGAGATCAGATAAACGGAGTTAACTTCCGGGTAGTTGTAGATACGCTCTGCCACCTTGTCAAATCCCATGCCGCGCTGTGGTGTCACACGCACTTCGATCATGGCTGTCACCTTTTCGATTCCCGCCTTTTCCCAGTTGATCAGGGTATGGTAACCGCAAATGATATGTGCCTGCTCCATCTCCTCCAACTCATTCATGATCGTTGCTTCGTCCGTTCCCATCATGATCGCCAGATCATGCATATCTATTCTGCTATTGGTTTCGATATAACTTAAAATCTTCTCTCTCATACTATCTCTCCTCATTCTCCTGTCTTGCTATAAGACCTTATATAATTCGTCCGTCTTTGGCGGTTCCAAAAATCTGCGTTCCTCGTCCCGTATGATCACGCGGTCATTGCCGCCTGTTGCCTTGCCGATCACAGTCGCCGGGATCCCCGCCTCCTGTAATGCCAATACCAAAGCATTGCCGTCTGCCGATGCCATCAGCATCATGCCGCTTGATATCAAGCCATAAGGATTGACATCAAAGTATTCACAGATCTCGACCGTTTCCTGACGAATCGGTATCTTCTTTAGATCGATTTCCAGTCCAACGCCGGATGCTTCTGCCATCTCCCAGAGAGCACCGAAAAGTCCCCCCTCTGTAACGTCATGCATTGCCGCGACGCCGGACTGGGCGGCGACTGCGGCCTCCGGTACGACTGATAAGTAGCGGTCAAAACCTATGGCAGTATCCACAAAATCTGCCGGAAAATGTTCTTTTAACTCGGCTTCCTTTTCCTTGGCAATAATCGTCGTTCCCTCAATGCCTACCCATTTGCTGACGACAATATCCATGCCCGCCCTGGCTCCTGCGGTAGAGACCAGACTGCCCTTTTTCGCCTTAGCGACGCCCGCGACGTTGACCACCGGTTGATTGACCACTGCGGTAACTTCCGTATGTCCGCCCAAAATCTGCATTTTGGCTTCCCTGCATGCCCGCTCCATCTGTTCCATGATGCGCTTGAGGGCGATCTCCCTCGTCCCATCCGGCAGTAAAATAGTCAGCATGACTCCGATCGGTTCGGCTCCCGCACTCGCCAGATCATTTGCCGTGATCTGGATGGCAAGTTTGCCGATATCCTTGGCTGTACCGGTGATCGGATCCGTCGACATGACAAGGATCTCATCCTCTGCGAGTGCCAGTGCGGCGCAGTCCTCACCGATCCCCGGTCCCAAAATGACTTCGTCACGCTTGTAATGCAGTTGTTTCATAACGGATCGTTTTAACACGTTCTCCGGGACTTTGCCAATCTTCATCTGTCTGTCCTCTTTGTCCTATCTACTATATATGTACCATAAGGCTGCTTGAACCCAAGCAGCCTTTTCTATGCTATCTCTTTTTATGTAATTGCCGGTAGTCCTACTGTGCCGTTGTGCCGGTCGCATCCGGTGTTGTCGTCTGTGCCTGCTGCTGGGCTGCCTGTGCTGCCGCATCTGCTGCTGCCTGTGCCGCCGCTGCATCTGCCGCTGCCTGGGCTGCTGCCGCCTGGGCTTCCGGTGTATAACTTGCGATCGTAGAACGGATCGTTGCATCATCCTTGGTTGCAATCGCCGCATTGATGGCTGCCGCCGCTTCCGGCGTAGCACCACCAACGCCTACCGAGATCACTTCCTTGGAAGGATTGTATTTACTGTTGTTAAATACCTTACGGCTGACTTCCACATCATTTTCATAGACGATCTTCCAAAGTCTTGCCGTATAGCCAATGTGTGGCTTGGTCGTTGTCTCGATATAGCCTACCGGCTGATCGCCAACGGCAACATATTCCTTTTCCGGCTCCGTCTGGCTTGTCACTTCACTGACAAAGTCTACACGGCGATTGGAAGGCCTGGTTTCTTTACCATAGACATTGAAGTAAATAATACCGCCACTGGTATAGCCCTCGATATAGATCGGAGTTTCCTGATTATTCTTGAATTGCAGATCCTTGATACCATCTGCGATGGCTGCATCCATGGATGGTTCCACATAGGAAACGATCATGGAGTGTGCGGCTCTGGTCACGATTTCGAGTTCTGCACGGATGACTGCATTGTAAAGGGTTGTCGACACCTGACAGATACCACCGCCATAGGTCTCGACCGTAGTTCCGTTCTCATAGGATCCTGCCAGATAGAAGCCGTTTTCCGCGGTTGTCGGTCCAATTGCATCCGCCACGGAAACCGTCTCTCCCGGATAGACCACCAGACCGTCCAACTTGCTCGCGCCCACCTTGATATTATTGGTACGTCCGTTTACCACTGTACCAAAGTCTGTATGATAAGATCCCAGCACATCTTGAATACTTTCCAGTTCTTCCTTTGTGCCTCTCGGCTCATCCTTTTCCGTCAAAAGTTCGATGGAGGCATCTTTGCCGTCCCAATCCGTAGAAATGAAATCAGCGATCTTTACCGCGGATTTTCCGGTCATAAGAGCCACTCCCTCAGATCCTTCTACATACTCAAACTTGCCATCTACACGTTTTACCGTATTGTCCACAGCCTCCGTAACAAGGTCTGACTTGTTTTCATTTAAGAAAGCCTCGACTGTCGCCGTATCAGAAGTCAGGGAAATGGCAAAATCTTTTTCCTTGCCCACCTGCATATCAGCATTTGCCTTGTAGCGTTCGATCAGATTGCCTTCCTTGCCATAGTTGAGTGCACGCTCTGTCACGTCTGCATTCTTGGCGCAAAGACCGATGTCATCACCATCTGCCTCGATGCTCTTATCATCTGCGGTCAGTGTAAAAGTCACGTCCTGATACTGGTCGACATACTGCTGTACCACGGCATTTGCCTCATCCAGGCTCATACCGGATACATCTGTCCCACCAATGGAAATATGATCCGGGATGACGGTGCCATCCTGTGTCGTATCATCGGTATTTTCTTCTGCTGCAACCTGCTGTGCCGGGAAAGCAAGACCTACACCGCATACGATCCCGAGTGCTGCAACTAACATTCTCATTCTATTTTTCATAATAACCTCATCATTATTATCTCTATTCTATCGGTTCAGAGTTCATTTTATACTACCTTGCCCCCGCTTTTCAATATCCAAAGAGACGAATATCGTTGACGTGATCTGGCAGTTTTAGTATATTTTTAAAGAAGACAGGCAAGAAGCATCGTAGCAAGCATACATCCGATGATCACCAAAATGATCGCCGCAGATGCGATCCTTCTTTTTTTTGACTGCTTATAGTATGTCATTTCAAACACCTCGCTTATGTTTTCATTTATTTTAAGAAACATATCGTAGATACGACTTTGTTTCAGAAAGGACAGGGTATGAAGTTCCCTTTTTTAGCCATTTTCCTTGGCATTGGCATCTTTCTTGCCATCCGTTATAAAAGCCTGAACAAGAAGCAGGATGAAGTCACACAGACTTTCTGGGAGAGAGAGACCGCTGCCAATGCTGCTCCCACTGCTGATCTTGACAATATTAAATATATTACCATTCCTCTGGATAAATTTCCACTGGGTTTCTCAAAAGATCCTAGGATTTGTTCTCTGGAAAATACCTTAAGGGATTTATCTAAAAAACGTCTCTTAAATCTGACTGGAAAGACCAACACCGAATTAAAGGAAGCCTACGGCGTTGCCAACTTAACGACCATGCAGTCCATCGGCGAGGATTTTGATCTTTTGACCATTACTCTCAAGGACTATGGTGCTGCCCTGATCGAGCAGGGGCTTCTGGCAGATGCCATCAGTGTCTTAGAATTCGGCGTTGCCATCGGTACCGACATCAGCCAGAATTACAATATGCTGGGCGATTGCTATCTGGCTCTGGGAAAAACGGACAAGATCTCTTATCTGATCGAACAGGTGGAGTCAAAAGACCTCATGCTTGCCCCAAGCATCCTGCGCCACCTGCGGGGGCTTCTGACCGAGGACAGCACAGATGGTCCCGTAAAGACTCCGGAAAATTTTGAGACAAAAGGAAAATAAGACACATAAAGCCTGTATATACCAAAGTTTCTTTTGATATATACAGGCTTTTATTAGATCACATGTATCACATTGCGCAGTAAGATCTCGCCTCCTGCAACCCAGAGCAAAAGTGCCCCGGCAGCATAGGCTCCGGTCTTAGACTCAAAGCCAAAATGATATCCCGTATAGATACCGGACACAACAACTAAGATCGAACATACCAGAATGACCACACCCATCATAGCAATGGAGGTGCCGACAAAGCCACAGGCACAACCGGCACACAGGGTATAAAAACTGGTAACGGCAATGATCTTGATATAATCCCGCACACGGATATCATCCCTGCGCTTTTCCTGGACAAATTCACGTTTGATCGCCTTTACGATCAGGCGGATACCCAAAAGGGCAAACACGACCGTCGCAACGATATATCCGATTTCTTTTGCATCCCGAATAACCTGATACTTCTCCAATTCATAGCAGACAAGATAGCCGCCAAAGAAAAAGATCAACTGTAATAAGGTCACGATCGTACTTGCGATCATCAGCGATTTGCGCTTGATGTCTGCAAGCATGGCGCCCTCAATCTCCATTGCGGCAAAAATATCAAGACTGATACCTGCAATGATCAATATATTCTCAATCCAACTCATGGAATCCTCCTACCGATAACTTAGATTCAAACTATGGTTTCTGCCGAAACCGCTATTTTAGTATAAGAGACTTGTCTGCTCCATTACATATGCAAACACTGACCACTGTAATAAAGCACTATACATTTTAGAAGATATGTATATATCAACTGATAATCTCGACCATGGATTTATGTGCCATGATCACGTAAACTTCGACCAATTCCGCTATCGGCACCCGCATCTCGCCCTCGATCCACTGCACGGCGACATTGCACGCCATGTGTGCATAATAGCCTGCAATCCTCTCTGGGCTCAGCCAGGAATACGTGATCTTTTCCCGCAATTTATCCTTGTTCATCCGCTGCAAGATCAACTCCTGCACGGCATCCTCCATCATCTCCACAAAAGAATTCTGTCCCTCTAGGCGAACCGCCTTCTCATAAAATTCCCGTTCCTTTTCCATGGCGGTAAAAAGAAAGGTGATCCCCTCCCGCAAAAGTCCGTTATCAAAAAGCGGCATTGCCGGTTCCATCAGATCTTCGCGCACGATCCACTCTAGCAATTCATATTTATCCTGAAAATGGTTATAAAAAGTCGGACGGATCACGCCCGCCTTATCTGTTATTTCCTTGATTGTAATTTTTTCGATGGGTCTTGTCTTACTTAATTCCTTCAGACTTTCCGCAAGAATCACATCGATTCCATTCTTGCCCTGATTTGCCATATGCTCTCCTAGATCATTAGTTTTACAATGGTAATATTGTATGCGTTCCTGTCTCCGCGCAGGTTGATTTCGCTGCCATCCTCCAAGAGACGGACCGTCGGTCTTTGCACAAAGCCCGGATGATTTTCTACAACGATCGCATGTCTGCCATCTGACAGGACGACTTCACTTCCCACCGGATAAATACAAAAGCCCGCGACCATGGTCTCCACAACCTTGGGATCAAATTCCATGCCGGTGCGCGACATGATATATTCGATCACCTCCGCCGGCTGGTAAGACTTGCGTCCCGGTCGCTGCGAAGTCATGGTATCATAGACATCCGCCGCCTTTAAGATCCTGGCATTGCGCAGCAGTTCCCACCCCTTTAAATGGTCGGGATAACCACCGCCATTGTACCACTCATGGTGCTGATAGACGGTCTCATTGACCTGATCGCCAAAGGAATATTCTTTGCACAAATACTCGTAGCCCGCCCATGCGTGCTTCTTCATCTCTTCTTCCTCTGCCGGTGTCAGTTTGCGTGTCGCATTGACAAGATCCGGCAGGACAAGCACTTTTCCGACATCATGCAAAAATGCCGCTGTCACCAGATCATTTAGATCATCTTCCGGGAGTTCCATCTTTACGCCCAAAATACCAGCCATCACGCCGGTATTCATAGAGTGGAAATAGGTATAATCACTGTAGGTCTTGATGTCGACCATGTTATACATGACGGCTTCGTTGGAGAGCACATCATTTACCACATTCTCAACGACAAGACGCACCAGACGTTCCTCTGCATCCAGTTCCACATCCTCAGCCGAACGGCAAAAGAACTGCTGGATCACGGATACCGCCTCACTCTTGACCTCCGGGCGCACGACATCCGTCACCTGAATATCTCTTGTGATCTCATCATCGATATAGACCCCAGCGGTTCCCAGAAACTTTATGTATGTAATATTTTCATTTGTCAGTGATGTATTCGGTGCCAAAAGCATCCGCCCCGATGCATCATGAAGCCCCTGCCCCAAGACCATGCCCGGTTGCAGTTGCCCCACTGGAACATATCGCATTATCTTACCTCTTTATTCGTCAAATTCCATGGTTACAAAAAAGCCCTTTGGCGTTTCCTTGATATCTACGACCTTGCCTTCGCGCGACTTTAAACGCTCCAAAGTCGTATAATTGCCGGACATGGCATAGGCATGCTCCAGCGTATAGTAGTAGGAATTCGGGAGTTTGCTTTCTGTCACCGAGAGAGTCTGTCCTACTTCAACCAGATTCTGCCTCTCCATCTTAAACTCCATCTGTCTCATAAATCTTTCGCCAACTTTCCTATCTTACATGTAGTCATCCAGATTTTCTTCGTGAAGGATGGTGGAATCCACAAATTCCTTGGATGCCTTGTTGACCTTATGTACGATGAACATATCAGATAAGCCATCGTAGATCAGCATGATACCGATCAGGATCATGCCTAATTTGACCAGACCGAATGCATTGCAGATGCAAAGCACGCCTAAAACGATATTTAAGATCGCCATCAAAGGAATGCTCCACCAGTTATGTGCCTTGGTCTTTTTGCCCTCTATGGCAAGGGAGAGATCCTGCACGCCATGTACCACCAAAAGGACACCGATCGCGATCGGGATGATGGATGCGACCGCCTGTGGGCTCAAGAACATCCAAAGGCCGATTAATGTGATGAGCAGAGAAACGATGATCGATGTATAAGACTTAATATCATCCATGAGACGAGGAATCAGAGAAACGATCCCTGATACCATGAGAATGATGGCGATCACACGCGCCAGGATTGTGATCACGGTTGCCGGCCATATAACAAGCAGTACCCCAAGTACCACGCTGAGCACTGCCGCTAAAGTTACATCTATTTTAATGCTTTTTAATTTGTCCATCATAATGGTTCCGCCTCCTAGTTGTTTGCAATAAATGCCTTGATCTCATCTGCGCTCTGGTAGCCTACCGTCTGCCCTGCCATCTGTCCATCCTTAAAAAGGAGCAAAGACGGAACACTCATCACTCTATACTGCATAGCAAGATCCGGGTTGGCATCAACATCTACATTATAAACAGCGACCTGTCCTGCCATCTCCTCTGCCAAAGCATCCACAACCGGTGCCAGCATCTGACATGGTCCGCACCATGTTGCGGAGAAGTCGACCAGTGCGACCTTTTCTGCTAAAACCTCTGTCATATCATTATTTGTAATCTTTTTCACCATAATAAATTCCTGCCTTTCCTGCCCTTTATGGACACCTACATTTTATTATGTTCCATTGAATGAACATATATTATATAACACCTAAAATTTACAGTCAATTTTTTCAACCAAGAGTGACAGATAACGCAGCAGGGATTCTGCCGCAAAAGCAAATACGACCATCAGAAGGACGCATACCTTCGACATGGCGCTCAAGGCAAACAACTGATGGCAGAAGATTCCGGCAAAGATCAGTCCTGCGATATTGCCGATCACAATGGCGTATTTGATGCCGCTCATCGGCTTGGATATCTTGATCAGGATCATAAAACCGACCACGCATAAAAGCAGGGTCGCCGCTGTCGCAATATCTTCCGCAGGAAGGGAAAAGACCTGCCCACAGATCACCAGCGCACCGACTGCCAGAACATCCGTAAGTCCTGCCGGAAGTGCCCGCACTAAGACGCCCCGCATAAAATGCCCCTTGATCCGCTCGCGGTTTGGCTCCAATGCCAGCAAAAATCCCGGTATACCGATCGTAAACATACTGATCAAGGAGATCTGCGACGGTTCCAGCGGATAAGTGATCATAAAGACCGCCGAAAATACCGACATCAGAAGTGAGAATATATTCTTTACCAAAAAGAGGCTGGCAGAACGACCTACATTATTGACGACCTGTCTGCCCTCATAGACGACCTCCGGCATTTTGGCAAAATCCGAATCCAGAAGGACAACCTGTGCCGCCTGCGCACACGCCTCGCTGCCGGATGCCATAGCCACACTGCAATCTGCGTCTTTCATGGCTAAGATGTCATTGACGCCATCGCCGGTCATGGCAACGGTATGTCCCGCCTCCTGCAAGGCTTTGACGATCAACTGCTTCTGCTTTGGTGTCACTCTGCCAAAGACGGTATAACGCTCTACGGCATTTCTTATCTTTGCCTTGCTATCCAACGTCGTCGCATCGACGTAATTCTCTGCTCCTTCAATCCCGGCACGTCTTGCAACCTCAGATACAGTCTGGGGATTGTCTCCCGAGATCACACGGATCGCCACATCCTGTTCTTTAAAATAAGAAAAGGTTTCCTTGGCATTGGCACGGATGGGATTGGATAAGGTCACATAGCCCAGTGGCAAGACCCTGTCTGCTTCCTGTCTTGCGAATAATAGAACGCGGTAGCCCTTTTGCACATAAGGTTCGATCTCCTCTGCGATCGCACCATAGGACTCTTTCATAATAAATTCCGGTGCGCCCAGAAAATAAGTGCTGTCCGAAAAGGTCATACTGCCATATTTATTTGCCGACGAGAAAGCCTCGATACGGGACGGTCTGCGCCTGCTCGATCCGGCTTCCGTCATCTTATCCAAGGCTGCCCGCAACGCATCCATGGTTGCATTGTTATCCGTGGACGCATAGACATAATCTGCCAGCAGCCCCTGTAGGGTTGCCCGATTCCATAGACCTTTGGCGTCTTCTGGTCCACTTTCTTCCATGACCTGTCTGCGCCATAAGATATGGGAAACCTGCATGCCCGGTTCTGTGATCGTCCCTGTCTTATCTACGCAAAGGACATCGACCCGCGATAGGGTCTCAATGCTTTTCATATCATGTAAAAGTACCTTTTTGGTCGCCAGCCGGATGGTTCCCAGTGCCAGTGCGATCGTTGCCAGAAGATAGAGCCCCTCCGGTATCATGCCAATGACTGCCGCCACGGCTGCCGTCACACTGCGGGCGATCGTTTCCCCATTATAGAAATAACTCTGCCAGAATAAGATAATGCCGATCGGTATGATGGCAAGTCCTACCCACTTGACCAGTTGGTTGATCGACCGGATCATCTCGGATTGCTCCGTGCGTTCCATGGACTTGGCTTCCAGTGACAACTTGGATATGTAAGAATCCATGCCTACATGGGTCAGCCTTGCATAGCACTGACCGGACACCACGAAACTGCCGGATAAAAGCCCGGCTCCCTGCGTCTTTTTGATCTCATCGGACTCGCCCGTCAGGAGTGATTCGTTGACCATGATCTCTCCGGATAAGACGCTGGCATCTCCGCAGATCTGGTCGCCTGCCCGCAAGAGGATCACGTCGTCTTCAACCAGTTCTTCCGAAGCGACCTGTCTTTGACTGCCATCACGCACCACGATCGCATGCGGTGCGTTTAAAATGCTCATTTTTTCCAGAGTACGCTTGGCACGGATCTCCTGGATAATGCCAATCAGGGTATTTGCAATGATGATCGGTAAAAAGGTCAGATTGCGGAAAGATCCCACCAGACATAAAAGAATCGTGATAACGAGAAAGATAAAGTTGAAATAGGTAAATGTATTCGAGCGTATGATCTCTGCGGTCGTCAGTCCCGTACCCACATCCGCACGATTGTCCTTTCCCTGTCGGATCCTTTCTTCTACTTCTTCCGCACAAAGACCTCTGATCTCGGTCTCCGTCTCTTTGCCCTCAGGGAATCTTGTCATAAAGTGCCACGCTCCTCACTGCCATTTCTTACCATCAGAATAAAGCATGACACCTTATTTCGCAATAAAAATTCCATAAACATTTTCTTAAATTTTCTTTATTTTAGAAAGCCAAACAATCCCTTCTTTTCGTATGGCTTGCTCTCATAAGAAACCAGTTCATAACCGATGGCTTTGATCTCCTTTTTCAGCCACGGGATATCCAGTTCGTTCTCGCTGATGACCACGGTCTCGCCGTCCTTTGCAGAGGATGTGACCTTTTTGATCTGGCAGTTCTTGCGCACGACATCATTCATATGCGCCTCACACATACCACACATCATCCCATCGATCTTTAAGGTTGTCTGTATCATAATTTCGTTTTCTCCTTCCTCTATATACCCCCATCGGGTATCTACAACTTATATATACGCCTGCTTTTTTCTCCTGTCAAGCCTTTTCGTTAGTCTTTGCTAATCTTATACTTTTTCACTTTATCCTGTTAAATCACTTGCATAGCACAGTGATAACCTATATAGTAATGATTAAAGCAATTTTGCACCCCCATTAAAACGAAAGAGGTATGAAAAAATGTGGAACTTTATCAATGGTGTTTTAACAACAATCGATGACTTTGTGTGGGGCGTCCCACTCATGGTGCTGATCCTTGCCGGTGGTCTGCTTTTGACCGCAAGACTGGGTTTCTTGCAGATCCGAAAACTTCCTCTGGCACTCAAATGGATGGTCAAAAATGAGGAAGAAGGGCATGGCGAGATCTCCAGTTTCTCCGCTCTTTGCACAGCCTTAAGCGCTACGATCGGTACGGGAAATATCGTCGGTGTTGCTACGGCAGTCGGTGCCGGTGGTCCCGGAGCCTTGTTCTGGATGGTCGTTACCGCCTTCTTTGGTATGGCGACCAAATATGCAGAGGGCTTACTTGCCGTGAAATATCGTGTCGTTGCCCCGGACGGACACAGCCTGGGCGGACCTTTTTATTATATCGAGCAGGGCATGGGCAAAAAATGGATCTGGCTTGCCAAATTATTTGCCTTCTTTGGTGTGTGCGTAGGACTTTTTGGTATCGGAACCTTCAGTCAGGTCAACGGTATCTCCTCCGCCGTACATAATTTCTTTGATCCGGCAGATGCCCACACGGTAAAACTTTTACCTTTCTTAGGCGACTATTCCTGGGCGGTCGTTATCGCCTCTTTGGTACTTGCCTTTTGTGTGGCTGCCGTGCTGATCGGCGGTGTCAAGAGAATCGCAAGCGTCAGCCAGATCATCGTTCCTTTTATGGCGGTCATCTACATCGTATTCGTGCTGATCCTTGTGATCTGCAACATTTCAGAAGTTCCGGCTGCCTTTAAGACGATCGTGGTTGCAGCCTTTACACCAAAGGCCATTACAGGCGGTGCCGTCGGTTCCATGTTAGTCGCTATGCAAAAGGGTGTTGCCCGCGGCATCTTTTCCAACGAGGCAGGACTTGGTAGCGCGCCGATCGCCGCTGCTGCTGCAAAGACAAAAGAACCGGTACGTCAGGGACTTGTCAGCATGACCGGAACCTTTATCGATACCATCGTGATCTGTACCCTGACCGGCCTTTCCATCGTACTGACCGGCGCATGGCAGGTAGACGGTCTGGAAGGTGTTGCCGTGACGACTTATGCATTCCAGCAGGGACTGCCTTTCCCGGCAGTGGTTTCTTCTTTTATCCTTATGCTCTGCTTGGTATTCTTTGCCTTTACGACCATTCTTGGCTGGGACTATTACAGTGAGCGCTGTCTGGAATATCTGACCAAGGGCAACAAGAAAGCCATCAAGGTATTCCGCTGGCTTTACATCTTTGCTGTCTTTATCGGACCTTACATGACAGTCAGTGCTGTCTGGACGATCGCAGATATCTTTAACGGTCTGATGGCTCTGCCAAATATGATCGCACTCTTCGCCTTAAACGGTGTAGTTGTTGCCGAGACAAAGAAATTCTTTGAACGTCATAAAAAGGGAGAGATCCAATAAATTTTATTCCATGAAAAAAGGGAGCCTGTGGCATAGCATCCAGCCACAGACTCCCTTTTCTTTATCCTCTATTTTATTTTTCCACTAATTTTCTTGCCATCTTAAGCACTCTGGTCGCATTGATCCTTACCTGTTCTTCAGAAATACTGCCTTCCTGAATACCCTTTTTCAGATCTTCAAAATCTCCCTTGCCACCCGGCATAAAGAGGTCGCCGCCGGCAGCGGCTACATATCTCGCCTGAGAGTTGCGATTGGTAGAACGCTTGTCTGCCGCCTGTGCGATTACCCAGTCCGTCATGACAATGCCTTCATAACCATACTCGCAACGCAGGATATCTTCGATCAGTCCGCGGTTCTCTGCGGTATGCACGCCATTTAAGAGGTTGTAGGAGGTCATCACGGCATGCGGCTGTGACTTCTTCACGCAGATACCAAAGCCCTTGGTATAGATCTCACGCATGGCACGCTCAGATACATGGCTGTTGTTGGTATAACGATTTAACTCCTTATTATTTGCCGCATAATGCTTGATGGTCGTTCCGCATCCCGGATGCTTCTGCACCCCATTGGTAATGGCTGCCGCCATCAGACCGGAGATCAGCGGGTCCTCAGAATAATACTCAAAGTTTCGTCCACAGCGGATTGATCTATGGATATTGAGTGCAGGAGCCAGCCACAGATGTACGCCAAACATTTCCATCTCGTAGCCAACGATATCGCCATATTTTTCTGCCAGATCTGTATTGAAGGACTGGGCAATGGCTGTTCCGATCGGAATGGCTGTACAGTACTGGGTCTTGATCTCAGTGCCCGGCTTTGGTCCCTTATTGCCACCGGATAAGAGGTTCAGAACAAACATCATAGGCTTTGACATATAATCCATAAAACTTTCCGGAATACCTGCCTGACCTACCGCATGCAGTCCCTTCTCATCACGATAGTATTCTTTTGCCAGACGAAGTCCGGCAGGGCCATCTGCCATAACAAGGGATGGAAAATCTTTGACATGTGTCGTTGTCTCACCGGCTGCACCACAGACCTGTGATCCGGCATTGCCGATAATGGATGCCAGACCGCCCTTGCTTGGATCATGTCCACCGATATTCATAAGGGCTGCCTCATCAATAGAGAGTGCCGCCACTTCCGGTAAGATCTCATATTTTACCTCGTAATCTACCTGCTTTGTCGCAAAATCGTCTGAACTCAAGGCAATAACACAGATGTCTGCCGGAATGTTTTCTGCCGGTTCAGACTCTGCGCGCAGATCTGCAAAGCCCGGATTCCCTAAAACATTCTTTGCCTGCAAAGTGGTAACACTTTCTTGCAGACGCAGTAAAGCGACCGGAGCCGTATCCTGGCTGCTTGTTCCCATACGGACGATATAATTGCCGGCTTCCAAAATATAAGAAGCAGATGCCTCATCATAGGAAGCAAAATCAGAAAGAGCAAAGGTAATCGTCACTTCCTGACTTTCTCCCGGTGCCAGTTCCTTGGTCTTGGCAAAACCGCACAGATCCTGATATGCCTTATCCAACTTTACACTCGGAGCCGATACATAGACCTGCACTACCTGCTTGCCTGCCCGCTCCCCTGTATTGGTCACCTGTGCGCGTACCGTGATCTTGTCGCCATCTGCGCTGACGCCGGACAATTTCTGGTCAAACTCTGTATAAGACAGACCATAGCCAAACGGAAAGAAGGTCTTTTTGTGGAAGGAATCAAAATAGCGGTAACCGACATAAATGCCCTCCTGGTATCTGGTATCGTTGATATCCTCAAAATCATCCATCGGTGCATACTGATCCCATGCAGCCCAGGTCGTTGCCAGTTTGCCGGATGGATTCTGTCTGCCAAGCAAAATATCCGCAAGGGCTGTTCCGGTATCTACACCCAGTTGAGAAAGTACTAAGATATTCTTAACATCCACCACATCGGACAGATCGACCACACCGCCGACATTGAGTACCAGCATGAATTTGTCATACTTTTCATTTAGGGCTAAAATATCTCTCTTTTCTGTGGCAGATAACTTGATCTCTCCATCTTCTACCGGTCGGTCATTTCCCTCACCGGAAATACGGGAAAGCACGTAAATAGCAGTATCGCCCTGTCCTTCCAAAGGGATCTGGTAATTCGGTTCCGGCATGACCTTGCCCATGGCATAGATCATAACGTTCTGATGATTTGCCTTGGCTTCTGCTTTCATGCGTTTGATAAACTCCGGTTTTGCCTCCGCGCGCTTGGCATCATAAGCATCCAGCCATGCCTTGGTCGTGATCTCAAAGCCTGCCTGCTCTAAGCCTTCTTCGATACTCACAGAATAGTGTGAATTGACTTCGCCGGATCCGGTTCCACCCTTTACGGTCAGGCGCACGCCACTACCAAAGGCTGCGATCTTGCCTGCCTCCTTTAGTGGGAATTTGCCATCTTTTTTCAAAAGGACGGTACACTCAGCGAGTGAGCCTTTGACCGCCTCTGTATGTTTCTTCTCATATCCCATCAATTCCATAAAAAAAGTCCTCCCTGTTTGTCTGAGCACATGCTGACTTGTGCATTTTATACTCATTATAAACAAGAAGGACTTTACTCACTATTAAATTTTTGATTTTTTTATCAAATATTTAGGCAATTATGCAAGTGCCTTACGATATTTTTCTACCATCTCGGCATATTCTGCATCGCTTAAGGTCTTGACCTGTGGATTCATGGCAAATACACCGCCCCACTCATACTCATTTTCATACTTTGGAACCAGATGAAAATGTAAATGATGTCCAGTATCGCCGTAGGCACCATAGTTGACCTTGTTTGGATGGAAGATCTCATGCATGGCATTTGCTACCTTGGCAATATCCTCCATGTATGCGGCTCTTTCTTCCGGGCTCAATTCGATCAACTCGCTCACATGCTTCTTGTGGGCAACGATCACTCTGCCCGGATGGCTCTGCTCCTTAAATAAATATACCTTGGAAGTCGGAAGTTCGCAGATCTTGATGCCAAAAGCATCGACCAGTTCTCCCTCTACACAATATGCACAATTTTGATCTATCATGTCCTTGCTCTCCTCTCGTTTTCCTTTGTGTCTGTCTTTATTATACGCAGACCCGGGACAAATAGCAATGCATGACTTTAGGCTTGCTCTCTCTTAGTCTGACCTTTTTTTCTAATCAGTCCGATCACAAAGAGGATGACTGCAATGGCAAGTGTAATGCCAAGGATCCAGCCTCGGAGATCCAGCGCTGTCTCTCCCGCCTTTGTCATCACAGAGACCGATACCCAGCCAAGTGCATTTCCTATGATGCCCCAGATGCCGATCAGAAGAAACAGGACAGACGTCTTGCTCCAGCCACTTACCGGCAGATAGCGATAGTCTAAAAAGATAGCCCAGCCCAGCGCAACAAAGAAGGTTCCCGGCAGGAAAAGATCCTGGATATATGATGGATTATCGATTGCAAACATGACCATCATCAGATAAAACCAAAGCGTATCCCAGGCTAGGGTCAAAAGTGCTTTTTGCCGGATCAAAGTTGCCGGCAGTTCTAGTTGTCTTACCACAAATGGGGCTAAGACCAAAGACAAGCCGAACATGGTCGAGCAGGCGATCTCACCAAAAGCGATCCAACCGCCATTGTCAAAAAACATCTCCACAATAAAGATCAGAAGGATCAGGGCTGCGGTCGAAGCACCGATCGTCTTTGCCAGTTTCTTGCCATGAGACAAGAGCGGAACCACCGTAAATCCGGCGATCAAAAGCATGGATGCCATGATGGCTGCATCCGTCTTTAGGTCGGAATAGCCCGGCAGGGTCATAATAAGTGCGATCACGACCGGCAGGAGCAAGAGCCCGGCAATGACCATGCCTGTCTTAAAGGCAATGGATCTTTCCTTTTTGGCATGATGTTCTAAGACCTCATGTGACTCCTTTGCCAGCCTGCGATCGATCTCTGCCTCATCCATCTCCTCTAACATTTTTTTACATGTATGACAGGTCTTTACATGTTCTTCTACAATCTGGCGGCTTGCACTGCTGCACACGCCGTCATGATATAAAGGTAAGATATCCTGTACCACATCACAGGACATCCGATCATCTAATCTACTCATAATCTTCTAACCTCTCTTTTATTTTTAATCTTGCGCGGTGATAGGTAACACGCGCCCAACTGTCTGTTTTTCCAAAGATCGATGCGATCTCTGTAAAGGACAACTCTCCGAATACACGCAGTTCAAAGACTTCTTTGTAGGGTTCTTCCATATCGTGTAGGACACGATGGATGGCAAGCGAGGATTCCCGTACGATAAAATCCTCAGACACATCCCTGTCGTCTGTCTTTTGTTCCTCTGCCTCTATCCCATCTGCCACTTTTCCGTTTTTCCGAAAATAGTCATAACATTGATTCTTCGCTATGGCACAGAGCCATGTGTATTCACTGGATGCTCCCTTGTAGCCGTTTTTTGCCGTCATCGTTTTCATAAAAGTATTCTGTGTGATCTCTTCTGCGGCCGCAGGATTTTTTACGATGTTCATCACATAGGAATACACTTGCATGAAATAGGTCCGGTATAATTTTTCGGTATCCAGTGCTTTCACCATCCTTTCCTTTTTTTCATAGGTTAGACGTGCTTTCTTCTATTTCGTTACAAATTTTATCAAAAAATTTTGTATCTCCAAAAATCCGTTGAATTTCCTACATTATTATACTATAATAGACCCGATTTAAAAGGAGAAGAAGAATGGTTAATTTTAAAGAAGATGAACAGTTAAAAACTCTGAATCACTCTTGTGCCCATGTCATGGCACAGGCTATCAAGCATCTTTACCCAAATGCCAAATTCTGGGTAGGACCTGTCGTAGCAGAGGGATTCTATTACGATATCGATCTTGGTGACGACGTGATCCGTGACGAGGATATCGAGGCGATCACCAAAGAAATGAAAAAGGTCATCAAATCCGGCAAAAAGATCATCCGCCGTGAGGTTTCCAAGGAAGAAGCCTTGGAAATGTTTAAGGACGATCCTTACAAACTGGATCTGATCGAGGATCTTGAGGATGGCAATATTACCGTTTACGATCAGGGCGATTTTACCGACCTTTGTCGTGGACCTCATGTAGATAATGTCAAACTCTGCAAGTACTTCAAGTTGATCCGTCACTCCGGTGCATACTGGAAGGGTAACAGCAAGAACAAGATGCTCCAGCGTATCTACGGTGTATGTTTCCCGACACCGGAAGAACTTGACGCACATTTGCAGTTATTAGAGGAAGCCAAAGAAAGAGATCACAGAAAGATCGGCAAAGACATGAACCTCTTTATGGTAGACGATCTGGTTGGTCGTGGTCTTCCAATGTTCCTGCCAAAGGGATACACCATCTGGCAGGAATTAGAAAACTATATCAAGCATAAGGAAAGAAAATTGGGTTATCTCCATGTTATGACCCCTTGTGTCGGCACGGTCAATCTTTACAAGACTTCCGGTCACTGGGATCACTACAAGGAGAACATGTTCCCACCAATGGAAATGGAAGGCGAATCCTTTGTCCTGCGTCCGATGAACTGCCCGCATCATATGATGATCTACGCAAACAGAAGACATTCTTACAAGGATCTGCCGATCCGTATCGGTGAGATCGCACATGACTTCCGTTATGAGTCCAGTGGAACCTTAAAGGGTATCGAGCGTGGCAGACATTTCTGCCAGAATGACGCCCACCTTTTCGTGACACCGGAACAGATCAAAGAAGAATTTACCAGTGTTGTAAATCTGATCTTTGATACCTATAAGGATTTTGGAATTACCAATTATCGTTGTGTACTTTCCCTTCGTGATCCGGAGAACAAAGAAAAGTATCATGATGATGATGAAATGTGGAATACAGCAGAAGATGCACTGCGTGATGTATTAAACAGCATCGGCATCGAATACACCGAGGAGATCGGCGAGGCCGCTTTCTATGGTCCAAAACTTGACGTAAACGTACAGCCGGCGATCGGTAATGAGATCACACTCTCTACCTGCCAGTTGGACTTCTGTCTGCCAGCCAAGTTCAATCTTTACTACATTGACAGCAATGGCGAAAAGCAGACACCGGTCGTATTGCACCGTTCCATCCTTGGATCTTTGGATCGTTTCATGGCTTATATTCTGGAAGAGACCAAGGGAAATCTTCCTACCTGGCTCGCTCCTGTTCAGGTTCGCGTTATGCCGGTCAAGACAGACGACGATGGACTGAATGCTTACGCACAGGAGATCGTAGATGCCTTGGAAGATGCAAATGTCCGTGTAGAACTCGACGACCGTGCCGAAAAACTCGGCTACCGTATGCGTGAAGGTCAGGTACAGAAAGTACCTTATCTGCTGGTTGTCGGATTTAATGAAAAGGATGACCGTACCGTTTCCTTCCGTCTGCATGGCGAAAAAGAAACCACTGTCCTTCCTTTGGATGACTTTGTAGAAAAGATCAAGACAGAGATTTCTGAGAAATCCAGAGAGCACATTCATGTGAACTAAGATATATCTGGTATATAGAAAGTATAAAAATGCCTACCGTATGGTAGGCATTTCCTTATTTACTGCAATTTTCCATATTCTTCATCTGTCACCGGCTGGCACCATTCATTGGAAGTTTCCTCGCCCGGTACTTCGATGGCAAGATGTGAAAACCATGCATCCGGTGCAGCGCCATGCCAATGCTTGACTTCTGCCGGAATATTGATGCAGTCGCCCGGTTTCATCTCCACTGCCTCTTTGCCTTCTTCCTGATAATAGCCACGTCCGGCTACGCAGACAAGGATCTGACCGCCACCGGATTTTGCATGGTGGATATGCCAGTTGTTGCGGCAGCCCGGTTCAAAGGTCACATTAAAAACGCCCACCTGACTGGTCGAAACCGGTGCTAAGAAACTGCGTCCGCTAAAATACTGGGCGAATCCGTCATTTGGATTGCCGATCGGAAATACCATCTCTTTGGCATGGGCTCTCATCGCCTCATCCTCATATGGGAGATCTCCTTCGCCCACATTCCAGACTTCCTTCGCCAGATTAAAGACTGCCCAGCCCTTTGGCCAGCCTGCATAAAAAGCAACATGTGTGATGACAGCCGCAATCTCTTTTTGCGTTACCCCATGTGCCTTGGCGTTTTCCAGATGAAATTTCAGGGAAGAATCCGTGATACCGGATGCCATCAGGGCTACTACGGTAATGATACTTCTGGTCTTTACATCTATGTCCTCATTGTTCCAGTTCTCCCCAAAGAGAACATCATCATTATAATGCGCAAATTCCGGTGCAAATTCACCGAGTGCATTTCTTCCTGCTGTCTGTGTGATCTTTGCCATAATCTTATCCTCTCCTTCATAAAAAGAATGCGCAAAAAGCATCCATCGCTAACTTACGCATTCATTATATAATCCTATGTTCTGTTATGTCTATTACTTATACAGTATGCCGTATTATGCCTTATAGGCATTCAAATCTTTTATAAAATATTCTACCGCCGGAGAGTATGGGATATTTCTTCTCCATGCTATGACCGTACTGGTTTCTATGGTTGGAGACAACCTTTTTTGTACCAAAAGATCTTCTCGCCAATAACGCACCGCGCCTTCAATAGAAATGGGATAACCAATACCTTCCAAAGCCAGCACACCGGCATTGGTGCCCAGATTGCTGGTTGCTACGATATGCAGTTTTTGAAAGTCCTTGCCAAACCAGTTTGCCAATTCACTCTGTATATTGGTTCGTTCCGGCAGGATCAAAGGCAGGTGTTTGAGATCTTCTTTTGTGATCGTATCCTTTTTTGCAAGCGGATCATCTGCTTTCATTGCCACGACCCACTGATCGCTTTCCGGCAGGCGGATATAATCCAGATTTTCTGTGCTGACAGGCTCTAAGAACAAGCCGATATCCACGATCCCCTTACTCATCATTTCCAGGATCGTATCTGCCGTTCCCGTATGTATGGCAAATTGTACCAAAGGATATTTTTTGCAATAAGACCGACATATTTTTGCCAGCGTTTCCACTGCCATGAACTCGCCACAGCCGATCGTGATCTTCCCGGCGATCGGTTCCTGATTTCCGCGCAGTTCATCCACGATCTTTTCTTCCATATCTACGATTTCCAGCGCACGTCGTCTTAAGAGGAGTCCCTCTTCGGTCAGGGTGATGCGATGTCCACTCCGATCAAACAGACATACGCCCAAGTCTTTTTCCAAGCCCGCCAGTTGGCGCGATAAGGTCGGTTGTGTAATGTGTAAGACTTCTGCTGCCTTGGTAAAACTCTGCTCTTTTGCTACCGTAAGAAAATATCGGAGTACCCGGATTTCCATAGTCTATCCTCCTGCGTCATGTGCCTGTATGCAACCACTTTTATGCCCGATATTATAGCACAAATCATTTCCCATATCCTCTAATTTGCTAAGACATCCTTCTTTTTCCGGCTCAGATGCAGATAAAAGAGCACATTTAAAATAATACCAACGATCGTTGATACCGGTGCCGCAAGTCCGATCTTTGTCAGGCTGGCGTTTGGCTGGATGCTCATGATATAGGCAAACGGCAGACGTACCAAAAGGGTCTGCACCAAGCCCTGCACCATGACCCAGAGGGTCTGGTTATTGCCGTTGAAATACCCGATCATAGAAAAGAGTACTGCCGTTACGATCGTCTCTGGTGCAAAACCCTTGAGGTAGGCAAAACCATTGGCGATCACTGCCGGATCTGTGGTAAAGATACCTGCCAGCAGATCTCCCTTTAACAGCACCAGTGCAAATACCAGACACCCAAAGACCAGTCCTATGCCAATGCCCGTAAACATGGCTTTCTTGGCACGCTTCTGGTTGCCCGCGCCCACATTTTGTGAGACAAAGGACGCCATGGACTGCATGAGAGAACTCGGGATCAGCATAGCAAAGTTGACGATCTTACATGCAACGCCATAACCGGAGGACGCCTCCAGTCCCAGACGATTGACAAAAGCACAAAGGGCAAGAAAGGAAAGTTGGGTCAAAAATTCCTGCAAAGCCAGAGGCAATCCGATCGACAAGAATTTTTTACACTGGGTGTTGAAGCCAAAATCAGACTTTTTGATGGTAAATGGCAATTTCTTTTTGACAAGCAGACCGATCGCACAAGCAACACTGACTGCCTGCGCCATGACCGTTGCCAACGCTGCGCCTGCCGCATCCATATGCAAGCCTGCTACGAAGACCAGATCCCCTATGATATTTACAATACATGCGACAAGGACAAACAGAAGCGGCGACTTGCTGTCTCCCAGTCCTCGAAAAATTGCAGCCAGAAGATTGTATGCCACAATAAAAAAGATACCACAGCCACAAATACGGACATAAGACGCAGTAAGGGTAAGTGCCTCCTGCGGTGCCTGCATGATGACAGAGATCGGTCTGGCGAGAAATACCAAAAGAGCGAAAAGCACCACCGATACCACGGCAAATACCGCAACCGCCCCGCCAAGGACAGAGCCAATGGATTCTTCTCTCTTTTCTCCTAAGTATCTTGCGATCAGGACGGTAACGCCCATGGCAAGCTGCGTCACAACAAAAGTGACAAGATTTAAGACCTGACTACCGGTGGAAACGGCAGAAAGGCCCTCTGTCGAACCAAAACGACCTACCACAAGCAGGTCGACTGCACCATAAGCCGCCTGTAAAACCAAGGCTCCCAAAATAGGCAGCATAAACCAAAATAATTTTTTTAAAATACTCCCCTGTGTAAAATCTGCTTTATCATTCATCGATCGTAATACTCCTTTCTGCCATGATCTCATACATCTTTTCGATGGTTCGGATCATATTGTCTGCTTCTTCTTCTGTAATGCCATCAAAAAATGGCTGGATCTGACGAAAATACTGCCTGTCATATTTCTTTGACAGTTCCTTTCCTGCCTCGGTAAGAGAAAGATAGGTGATCCTGCCGTCACTTTCGGAACTCTGCTTGTGCAGATAGCCTCGTTGCTCCATCTCCTTGACGGTACGCGTCACGCCCGGACGGGGGATAGACAAAGCCTCGCTGATGTCAGAAACTTTGACACGGATTCCCTTTTTCTCCAGCATGGTAATGGTGTCTAAATAATGAATATAGGAAGGACTGACTCCTTCCGGCAGAGGCGGAAGAAGTTCTCGCACCCGTTTTGCCTGATAACAGGCATCAAACATCGCCTTGATCGTTTTTATTTCCATATTATTTCTCCATATAGTTGCTTTTGATAATTACCATTGGTAATTATATGGGTAATCTTTATGTTTGTCAATAGCATAATATTGTTCCTATTTATTATGAAATATTCGTGAAGCAGATTTACTTCTTTTTTTATTGGTGTTATAAGTAGTAAAGATGTATTACTAGGCAAAAATAAAGGAGTTTTCCATGAAAAATAAAAAACTGGTCGCTGAAAGCCTGATGATCCTCTGTTATATTTTTGATTTCTACCACCTGAGTGCCCTATGCCGCTACGGTGGAGCCAAAAGACACCTGCTCTGGATGTTGCTTGGTCTGCTTGTATTTTGTGCTGCCCTGATCTATCGACTCATCACAAATGCCCCAAAGATTAAAAGTAAGACGACTTTCCTTGTGAAATTGATGACCATAATCGGTGCAACTGCTCTCTTTGCATCCAGCATCATCTATTCCGCCATTCCTTATAACGGAAAACTGTCCTGGAAAATAGACGAACTCATGCATGAGCGTCAGGTAGCTTTAAAACATGACAACATATATTCTACCGGCTTACAGGGCATCCTAGATGATCTGGATGCTTCCCTAAATCTGCCTGATACACTCTATATTGCCGAGCAGTTTACAATCGATTTCAAAGCAGATGGACACATCACTGCCATTGAAGGTTTCCTATACGGAAAAAATGAACAGGATGAAACCAAGACTTATCTCATCTCCTATCAGTCAACCTCAGATAAAAAAATCACAGTAACTATGGACGGTTATGCTAACGCGAATTATGACACTGACACTCTTCTTTCCCCTATGGAGGATCTCATGGCGCAGTCTGACTGGCAGGAACAGGTCGCCAACTGGAGTCAAAATTATGACACGCAGACCTATGAACTACTCTATCTGGGCAGTCGGTCTTTTGAAACAAAAGATGGACTGATCGCAGTATCCGGAGATCCCGATGAAATTCAAAAATTGGACCAGGGTGGTTCCGTCAAGGGCTATGAACTTTCCCTACATATGCCGGATCTCGGCACCATCACTCCCATTCGCTATATGGCAGCCCCAGTCTATACCTCATGGGAAGATCAGAAAGTGCCGGAAGACACCGATATATCAACAGATAGTTCCTCTAGCATCGGAAAATCATTCACAGATGAAAACGGTAATCTCTGTTTTTATCTCTCGGACTCTGTCGGTTGGCGTTTTCAGATCATAGACGCAGCTGCCGGAAGCCGTTTTTATGGTCTGCAAAAGACAACTGATGGCGGCGAAAATTGGGAAATGATAAATGAAGATCCCTTTGTCGGTATGATCGGCATAACAGAGGGACTGGTCTTTTTTGATGAAAACAATGGCATTATCGGTCTGACCTGTGCCGGACAGGATTGGTCTTATCTCTACCGGACCGATGATGGTGGAAAAACTTTTACACAGATTGCATTTCCTGGTGCCGGTGTGGACCAGTATTACTATGATATGCCACGTCAGGACAAAGACCAACTGGTTGTCTTGGCAAGACCGGAGGCAGGTGCAGACTCCGGTGTAAAATTTATTTCCAAGGATGGCGGCATGACATGGGAAAACGCCGGAGACTTCTGATCTCCGGCGTTTATCTTATGCTTTATATTGCTTTCTTTTCCTTCTTTGCCAGACGGTTGAGCCATGCCTGCGGCAATCCCATGGCAAGGATGATCCCGATAACGATCGCCCCTGCCGTCTCAATGGTCTCGGTTCCTTTAGTCGAAAACATTTCCATATTACCACTGATCAGATAAAAGGCTGCATAGTAGATTCCGGCTCCCGGCACGAGCGGAAAGATCCCTGACAGCAGATATACCGTTACCGGATGCTTGCGAAGTACCGCAAAAAGGCGGGAAAGCAGAGTCAATGCCAGCGTTGCCACGATCATCGCCAGCATCAGATGCCAGCCCTGCTGTAAATGCAGATACTCATAGACCAACCAGCCCACGCCGCCAGTCAGTCCACATAAGCCCCATTCTGATTTGGGTGCCTGAAACAGAACTGCAAAGGCTAAAGTTGCGATCATAGCAATGATAAAATGCAAGAAAATCGTTCCGATCATGACATGACACCTCCCAAACTCTGAAAAATATAGATTGTCAGACCAACGCCAACTGAAATAAAGAGCGCTGTCAACAGTGTGTCCAAAAGGTGGATCACACCTGACAGATAATCACTGTTATAAAAATCACGGATGGAAGTCGTAAAGGCAATCCCTGGCACCAGTGGCATGATACAGCCGATCACGATCTTGTCCTGTGAAACCGGAAGTCCCATACATGTCACGCGTCGAATTATAGTTCCCACCTACGGCAGCTTTACCGCAGATTAAATTCGGCTTCTCCTTCATACTGTCTATCACAACGTGCCGTTTTTTGCGGCACGTTTTTATCTGCATAGTCTTGACCATTTCCCTACTTTCCCGTATAGTCTTTAAGTAACAAAAAAGAGAAAGAACAGCCCCAACCACAGTTCGTTCTTTCTCTCACATTCCCCAAGCGCTGCAGTACAGGTTCGGTGCAGGGTCATACCCTAATAAATGGTTGCCTGTAGCATCAGCAGTCAACTTGATGTCCACTACTATGATAAGAAAAAACTTACTACTTTGCAAGATAATTCGTATAAAAACTTCATCAAAAAATCTCTTTGAGGCCTACATGGCTAAGTT
>CAVLBP010000010.1:27820-31082 GCA_963661325.1 bacterium | reverse complement strand
CACAGAAGGATGCTTTCTTCTTTTTTATTTTTCCTACTAAAATTTTACCCTAACAGATCAACTATGATACCAAAGGAGTATTATGCAAAAAAAGAAAACAAAACTTCTATATACAATCATCATAATTGCTTTTGCCGTGCTTTTGATCGGAGGTATTTCCTATGGCAGGTATTACACCAGCCAAAAGAAAGAAGCCGAAAAAGTAGAGAAGGAAAAAGAAGCACAGTCAGATAAAGAAAATGAAAAAGCAAGGGAAAACCATGCAGATCAAGACGATATAGAAGAACAGGAGACAACAGCGGAAGCACCAACTCCTACCGATACCGACTTTGTCAGGATCATTGACTATATCCCGGATATTGTCATAGACCTCAAGTATGCGACAGCAGATAATTTTACCAGCACGGTCATCTATGATTTTAACGATGCCTATTTGCGCTATGGCACAGTGAAGAAACTGGCTGTGGCGCAGGAAAAGTTAAAAAGCATGGGCTACTGCATCAAGATCTGGGATGCCTATCGTCCGTTTTCAGCCCAGGAGAAGTTGTGGCAGGTATGCCCCAATCCACGTTATGTGGCAAATCCGGCAAATGGCATGAAAGCACACAATCTGGGCGGGACGATCGATATGACGATTGTGACGCTGGATGGGGGCGAAGTGGAAATGCCAACCGGTTTTGATGATTTTTCTCTCAAAGCCGACCGTGATTACAGTGACGTCTCAGAGACCGCGGCAGTCAATGCCATGATGTTAGAACAGGTCATGACGGAATGTGGCTTTAAAGGTTATCAGGGCGAATGGTGGGACTATTCGGATACGACACAGTATGAGGCATATGATTTTGAACCGTAATTTTTTAAATTGATATTGTTTTTTATGAAGTTTCTGCGTATAATAATGGTACCAAGAGATTTTTATCTTCCTGACATCAGGACACGTAGCATAAGGTGTTTGCTTCCGTTGCACTGGCAACGTAAAAACTTTGCATTTACTCTTTAGCATAGAGGATAATCAAGCCGGATGGGTGAAATGCCTATTATTTGGTGGCAAAGCACCATAACGAAACCAGTCTTATGAAGATATGGAGAAACCTTTGATGAGGAGGTTTCTCTTTTTTATTAAGGGGGAGTATGAAATATAAAGCACAAAACATAAAGATTATGTCATCTGACGAGTTGTTATCCAAACTGCATGAGGGGGCAAAGTTATATGCGAAATATGCAGATACAACATTACTGTTTATCTTTAGGAGAAGCAGGGCGGATACATATGGCTATTATGAAGTAAGATTTGGCAAAAATAATTTTATGCATTTGGCAGGAATCAAAAGCAAAACGTTAAATGCTGTTCAATTTTACGAGGCGTGTGCTAAAGGTACTGTGACTCGTGCGGATTGTTCTCCGCGCAACGACGCAAAGACGATGTATGCAAAGGTGGCTGTGATGGAGCAAATACTGGATTTGAAAAACAGTAAGTGCTACAAATCGGATCAAAGGATCTGGTGACGCGAGATAATGATTTTGAGATGGCTACTGGTAATGTAAATGGTGTGATGGGGTATGATGCCAGAGTACGAATGAAGGGAAACAATAAAGTAGATCGGACAAAGGCGGCAATTCCGACAACAATGTTAAATCGTGCCATCACAGAATATTGCACAAACCCGCAAAAGATCATGTTCATTTTGCAAAAGGAAAAAACAAACGAAGCATATACGGACCTATTTTATGAAATAAAAAAAGATTTATTTCAGACAGAAAAGGAAGTATTTTCGTCAGATTTAAGATCATTGATATCTCCATTATTGATGATGCAGGAGAAATAACACATGAAAAAACAATCGCTCAAATCCATTCTCATACTGGGCATTTTTTATTTTGTCTTTCTGGGAGCGGAGTATTTTTTTGACAATATGATGGCATTCAAGACGGATGCAGATGGCGTGGTTCTGGCGCAGAGTTACATATTAGGAAGCAGTGTGATCGGCTTTTTGTCCTATGCTTTCTTGGAAAAATATCTGCGGGGCAAGGGCAGGCAGATCTTCCCGGCGATCAGCGGGATCGTTTGCATCCTCCTGCTCTTTTTTATCAAGATCCATGCGACTTATGCCTATACACTTGGCTCCGGATTGCTGCTCTTTTTACTGTTGGGCTATTTTGGCAGTGGCATCCATTATCTGGTTGCACAGACCCTGGCAGAAAATGCGGATGGGGAAAAGACGCATCTGGCAAAGACGGTAGGATGTGCCTATGCGCTTGGCATTTTTCTACAGTTTATCAATAATAATTGCATTGCATCCGTAGCAGAGCAGACCCTGTTCTTATCTCTGGCGGTTGCCATCATGGAAGGTGTCTTTATCCAGATGTCCCGGTCGCTTTCTGTGAAAGAGGATGACACAATTTCGGCGCAGGCAACAAAGGTAAAAGTTCCTGCAAAAGAGGAAAAGGCAAGCGCGGATGCGGACACAGACGCATGGAAGACCGGTCTGCTTTTGATCCTTATCGTTGCATGTATGACCTTCATTTTTGCCACTTTGGATAATGCAGTGACACTGGTACACGCCGGAGGCAGTGTTGACATTGGACAATGGCCGCGCCTGCTCCTTGCGGCAAGTGGTCTTGCAGCGGGATTTTTGTATGATGTCAAAAAAGGTGCATATCAGAATATCATCATGTATTGTGTCATGCTTTTATCGACGATCTGCGTCCTTGTGATCTCCTGTGGAGGACCATTTCTTCTGGGGCTTTTGGTGTTTTATCTGTCTGCGGGCTTCTTTTCCATCTACTTTGCGGTCGGATTTATGCGCCTGTCTTATGGCATGCGCTGTCCTAAATTATGGGCAGGGCTGGGACGAGCCGTCAACAATCTTTGCGCAGTTGTCACAGCATCCGTGTCCTTATCCCTTTTACAGGCACCTTCCTATGTGATGATTGTGATCGCTCTGGCTTTATTTGTCATCACAAGTATTTTGCTGTTTGTCTATCAAAGGCAGATGGATAGGCAGGGACTCTTGCGGGAAATGGAAAAGGTGCAGGCGGCGGACATCAAACCAAAGAGATCAGAAGCAGAGTTGCTGACGCTTTTTGCCGATGAATTTGGACTGACAGCCCGGGAAAAGGAAGTCCTATCCTGTATGCTTCATTTTGATGACAATGTGACAGCCATGGCATCGGAACTTGCAATCTCCAGAGCCGCATTGTACCGTCATATTTCTAGTATGAACGAAAAGACAGATACCAAAGCACGCATGGGACTGGTGCA
>CAVLBP010000010.1:0-27766 GCA_963661325.1 bacterium | reverse complement strand
ATTTTTACAATTTGAGACATATGTCAACTCCCCGATTACGACAGATTATGATAGGTTGGAAACATGAGAAGTCGTGATAGGGGAGTTTTTTATCTTTCTATCGGACGACGCGACAAAAGGAGGACGACATATGAAAAAGAAAAAAACGCGTGGACTTATGTCTTTGTTGCTTGCCATGTTTTTAGCGGTAAGTCTGCTTCCGGCACAAAAAGTCTTAGCAGATGACGGCAGTTTGAGCGGACAGGGCAATCTAAAGTTCAGCAGTTTTGACAGCACAGACCTGACCTATGGGGAGGTACAGTGGAAAAACGGGGATGCGGACGACTGGCATACCCAAACGACAGCTGCGAGTCTTACGGCAACCAAGGTGCGTATTATCGTAAATGCCAATGGAAAAATGGCAGACTATATGGCTTTGCAAAAGATCGGCGCAGACAATAGCACACAAAATCTTTTGCAGGACGCTGCAAGCAAGGCGGCACTTTTATCAAGTGATGGCTATACGCTCGATGCAGATGGCAGGTATGAATTTGAACATATAGAATTTACTTCGACATCCGGTGGTAACGGAGGAAACAATAATTCCCAGCAACCGACAGGCAATCAGATCGCTTTGCTCTTAGAGGGGGATGCATGGTCGGCTTTTATGCAGGCGTGTGAAACGGATGGAGATAACAACAATATTTTTGTGAAAGTTAGTGATCAGGCAGGTTACCAAAAGATCACAGACCTGATGGCGAGCGGACAAGTCATCACGGCTCCGGATAACCAGTCCTTACTCTTATTTGATACATCGATCACCAAGATTTCCCTTTATGTCAAATACAGCGATGCCTATATGGCACAGTTTGTGCCGGACATCGCAGGCATGGGCTACAGCCAGGCTAGTCCGCTTGTGATCGACGCACCGGGCACCTGGCACTTACAGATCGATGACAAAGTAAACACCATTGTCTGGAATTATGATGAGAATATGGGGCAGGATGCCTATCTGGAACATGGCAGCGCCGAGATCATTGCGGTCAACGGAAATGCGGTAACAAAGGGAAATGGCGCTTATGACAACACCGGAGATGCCAATGGCGGACATTTTGCAGCAAATCCGGGAGATAAAATCACGATTAAATTAACGCCTGATTACGGCTACCGGTTGACGGGCGTGCAGTTAAATGGTGGGGCAACACTAGAGGCGCAGGCAGAGGTTTCCACCTTTACCTTTATCATGCCGGATACCAGTATCCACTTTAAAGGCATTTTTACCAAGACGGCAGATAGCGTGGTTACATCTGGAACTACAGTTAAAGCGGCATCCATTGCCAACGGCTCTAATGCTGCGGATAGCGGAAATCTAAAACTTGAGGTTTCCGATAATACGACTTACAATACGACAGAGGCGCAGGCTCTGGTGCAGGGTGCTCTTTCTGCCCAGGCGGTAGATCTTTCGCTGGATCAGATTGTCAGCAAGGGGGATGGAACAAACTGGGAGACCGGCGTTACGGAATTTGACAAGCCGATTACCTTGTCCTTATCCTTGGAAAATTATGATGCCGCTTATGATTATACGGTTATAAGAAATCATAATGGAAAACTTACGGCTTTAGATACCACTGTTACTGATGGTACAGTCTCCTTTGAGACCAATCAGTTTTCTACCTATGTGATCGTAAAGAAAACTAAGACGGCGGCGGGCAACCAGACACAGCCGACGACTACGCTTACAAATACTGCCACTTCACCAAAGACCGGAGATATGTCTTTACCAATCGCCTGGATCTTACTTTGCGGACTTGGTATCGGTGGTGCAGTCGCTTTTATCCTGCGAAAGAAAAATATATAAATATTAAATGAAGAATAAATAAACAAGACATGCTCCTGCTGATGATACAAACAGCAGGAGCATTTTTTTCGAGCCAAGGGGGACACTCCATGTGGCAAAAGGAACGTCCCTACGGTTGCAAGTGCCGGGAGTTTATAGTAAAATTGTGGAAGATTTGAAAGTGAGCATAAGAGCAGGAGGTATAGATCCGATGGAAAGTTACAAAGAGGAATTTATTGAGTTTATGGTGGAGAGCGACGTGCTGAAATTTGGCGATTTTACCTTAAAAAGCGGTCGTAAATCTCCATTTTTTATGAATGCAGGAGCCTATGTCAGCGGACCACAGTTGATGAAGTTAGGCGAATATTATGCCAAGGCGATCCACGATGCTTATGGCGAGGATTTTGATGTTTTATTCGGACCGGCATACAAGGGCATTCCGTTGGCAGTCATTACGGCAGAAGCCTTTTATCGTTTATATGGAAAGGAAGTAAAATATTGTTCCAACCGTAAAGAGGCAAAAGATCACGGGGCAGATATGGGATCTCTTTTGGGCTACAAGATCAAAGACGGTGACCGTGTTGTCATGATCGAGGATGTGACCACTTCAGGCAAGTCTATGGAAGAGACCGTGCCGATCGTTCGTGCTCAGGGTGATGTTACGATCGTAGGTCTCATGGTAAGTTTGAACCGTCAGGAGATCGGACTCTCCGGCGACCACAGCAAGTCAGCCTTGGATGAAGTGGCAGAGACTTACGGCTTTGCAACCAATGCCATTGTTTCTATGTCAGAAGTGGTAGACCACTTATATAATCATGAGCATCAGGGTAAAATAGTCATTGACGATTCTATGAAAGCGGCTATCGACGCATACTACGACCAGTATGGCGTGCGATAGAGATGGTTATTTTATGAACAAGACAAATAAGATCCGGTATGTGATCCCTTTTATCCTCTATATGGGGCTATTGATATATTTTCTGTTTTTTGCTGAGGCATTTCGGGAAAATGCAGTGGATGGGTATCGCTACAACCTGATTCCTTTTCGGGAGATCATGCGTTATATCCAATATCATAAGACGATCGGAACCGGGCGGGTGCTTTTGAATCTGCTGGGCAATATCATAGGATTTGCCCCATTTGGTTTTTTCCTGCCTTGTATCAGCAGACGACCGATCGATTTCTGGGCGGCGACACTTTTTTCCATGGAATTTTCCATTACGGTAGAAGTGATCCAGTTGTTCAGCCGTGTGGGCTGTTGCGATGTGGATGATGTGATACTCAATACCCTGGGCGGTATGCTGGGCTTCTTATGTTACCGGATCTGGAGGAAATATAGACATGAATCGTAGAAATAGAAGATACAGTGGGCAGAAGAAGCCCCTGTCTACGCCATCCATAGGTGCGGCACTTGGAGCAGCGGCATCGCTTTTGATCCTGGTACTGGCACTCTTTATTGCAGCAAATACAGATGGCGGCAGTGCCAATATCATCGGCGGCATTTCGGTGCTTGCCATGATCCTGGCGATCGCGACATGCGTGGCAGGAGCACATATGGCGCGCAATGATAATTTTGAAAAAATATCCCGCATCCTGGGCGTGGTCGTTCCAGCGATCGCGACGGCATGCTGGGTGATCTTATATTGTATCGGTATTCTGATCGGATAAAAGACAGGTGGGTAGAAAAATGAGACAATTAGAGCGACAGGAAGAGTATGAAGAACGATTTGCTCTGGTAAGTGAGCGGATAGACCAGTTAAGAGAAGATGCGGAAGTGCCGGATCCTTTTGCTTCTTATTTTAAAGAAGTGGCGGCATTTCTTGGTCTGGTAAAAAAGACATATGTCTGTGTGGCAGAGGGAGCCTATGAGAGTTTTTCCTTAGAGGAACGGCAAAAGATACACGTGGACTTGTATGGCAGATTGGAGCCGGCGGTTTATGAGACTTCTTATTTAAACCCGGCATACGCCGAGGAGACGCTGGGAGCAGAACTGGGCGGTATGCTCAGCATGCTTTACGCAGACCTTTTATCGACCATACCGGATGCTTTTGAAGAAAGACTGGATCTGCTCTGCATCTGGAACGAACTCTTTGTAGAACTTCACGGCTGTTTTGTGGAAGAAATGCAGGAGATGGGAACAGAGACAGGAGCATTCTCTGAGGAATCCTTAAAATGGATCGCAGGGAATGTCAAGGATGCGATCTACTGGTTCTATCATGATTATGCGGAGGTTTTTGTGCCGGATACCATTCAGCCAATGATCGATCCGTCCTACGACTTCTTTGCCAAGTGGATCGAGGAGGCAGACCTATCCGGCAATGCCTATCTTTACCGCATCGGTGCACCGGTCGGCAAGAATGAACTTCTGATGGCAGATTATCTGCGAAAGATGCCACAAGACCAGATCGATGCCATGGCACATACCTTTACGGAGGGCTATCGTAAGGGCTTTGAAATCACAGGCAAGGATATCCATGCAAAAAAGACAGTCAAGATCGAGGCGCCGCTTGGCATGGAGCGCATGGTAAAGGCTGCCATAGAACAGTTTAAAGACATGGGATTAAAGACGACCATCCTGCGTGAGGCGACGATCTCGCTTTATGGCAGGGGCGGTGGCAAGCGCGGCTATTACAGCGTATCGCCAAACCGTCAGTTTGACTATGATCACAAGGATGATAAGGCATATTATTTTGACAAATCCTTTGTAGAGCGCCGATTGGAGGTCATGCGCGATACTTTTGAAAAAGATAAGGAGAAAGCATTGACCTTTGGTGGTCCGGCAGTTGTGGAAGTCTTTGGCGAAGAACCGTTTGCGCCGACCAACAAGGAGGCAAATGCCAAGTATTCCGACAAGCAGAATTCTCTGAACGTATATAGCGCTGTGGAATCCGGCAAGATCACCAACACCTATATTCCGGGAGAATCCTACAGTTTTACCATCATTGCATATCCATTGCCGGCGATCGGCGATAAATTTGAGGAGATCTTTGCAAAGACTGTCGAACTCAACACTTTAGACTATGAAAAATACCAGACCATCCAGCAGCATATCATTGATGCACTGGATCAGGGACAGAGCGTACATGTGACCGGACGCGGAGACAATCATACGGATATCCGGGTGCAGTTGCATCCCCTGGAGGATCCTGCAAAGGAAACGATCTTTGAAAACTGCGTTGCCGATGTCAATATCCCGGTGGGCGAAGTCTTTACTTCTCCGGTCTTAGAAGGCACCAATGGCATCCTACATGTGACACAGGTCTATCTGGGAGAACTTTGTTATAAAGATCTGGAGGTCGTCTTTACGGACGGCAAGATCACAGCCTATGACTGTGCCAATTTTGAGACGGAAGCAGAGAACAAAAAATACATTCAGGACAATGTCCTTTACCATCATAAGACCCTGCCATTGGGCGAGTTTGCGATCGGCACCAACACGACGGCTTACCGTATGGCAAGAGATTATGACATTGCGGACAAACTGCCGATCCTGATCGCAGAAAAGACGGGACCGCATTTTGCCGTGGGTGATACCTGTTATTCCCATGCAGAAGATGTGCCGATGTATAACCCGGATGGCAAGGAAGTGGTAGCGAGAGACAATAGCGTATCTTTGCTCCGCAAGGATGAGGAAACCGCCGATCAGGCATATTTTAACTGCCATACCGATATTACCATCCCTTATGATGAGTTGGGCGATATCGTGGTGGAATGTGCGGACGGCAGAAGGATCACCATCCTTTCACAGGGCAGATTTGTCCTGCCGGGAACCGAGGAATTGAACGCCGAATTGGATCGATAAATAGAAGAGACTTACATTTTAAGGAGGAAAAGAAAATGGCTAAAGTAGGAATTGTAATGGGCAGCGACTCTGATATGCCGATCATGGCAAAGGCAGCAGAGGTCTTAGATCAGTTGGGGATCGATTATGAAATGACGATCATTTCCGCACACAGAGAGCCGGATGTATTCTTTGAATATGCAAAAGGGGCAGAGGCAAGAGGCTTTAAGGTCATCATTGCAGGTGCCGGAAAGGCAGCACATCTTCCGGGCATGTGCGCAGCACTTTTTCCAATGCCGGTCATTGGCATTCCGATGAAGACATCTGACCTTGGCGGTGTGGATTCTCTGTATTCTATCGTGCAGATGCCAAGCGGTATCCCGGTTGCGACCGTTGCTATCAATGGTGGGGCAAATGCGGGCATTTTGGCAGCCAAGATCTTAGCGACCAGCGATGATGAGATCTTAGAGAGATTAAAGAAATACAGTGAGGATCTGAAAGACCAGGTCGTAGAGAAAGACGCGCGCTTACAGGAAGTGGGCTACAAGGCTTATATGGAAAAATAATAAGATGCATGGGGCTAGGATATATTAGGACGACTAATATATCCTAGTAGTTTTTATTACTAGAATTTCTAAGACGCAGGTTTTATAATGGGAACAGAGATACTCATAACAGCACAAAAGGAGTCGTGAAAAGCATGGATTACAAAAAAGCAGGTGTAGATATTGAGGCAGGTTATGAATCTGTCAAATTGATGAAAAAATATGTGCAGGAGACCATGAGACCGGAAGTTTTGGGCGGTCTTGGCGGATTTTCCGGCGCGTTTGATCTTTCATCCATCAAGGATATGGAGGAACCGGTTCTTCTTTCCGGTACGGATGGATGTGGTACAAAGGTAAAACTGGCATTTCTTATGGACAAGCATGATACCATCGGTATTGACGCGGTTGCCATGTGTGTCAATGATGTGGCATGTGCAGGTGGTGAACCACTTTTCTTCTTAGATTACATTGCTTGTGGCAAGAATTATCCGGAAAAGATCGCAACCATCGTCAGCGGTGTAGCCGAAGGCTGTAAGCAGTCCGGCTGTGCATTGGTCGGTGGCGAGACAGCAGAACATCCGGGACTTATGCCGGAAGATGAGTATGATCTGGCAGGATTTGCCGTTGGTGTTGTAGATAAGAAGGACATCATTACAGGCGAGAACTTAAAGGACGGCGATGTACTTATCGGTATGGCATCTACCGGTGTACATTCCAACGGATTTTCTCTGGTGCGCAAGATCTTTGACATGACAAAAGAGTCTTTGGATACTTACTATGACGAACTTGGTACAACGCTTGGTCAGGCACTGCTTGCGCCTACCAGAATTTATGTCAAGGCATTAAAGGCGGTCAAGGATGCAGGTGTGACCGTGAAGGCATGCAGCCATATCACAGGCGGCGGCTTCTATGAGAATATCCCGCGTATGCTTCCGGAAGGCAAGCGTGCCGTGGTAGAGAAGAATTCCTATGAAGTGCCTGCAATCTTTAAGTTGATGGCAGAAAAAGGAAATGTGGATGAACACATGATGTATAATACATACAATATGGGACTTGGCATGATCGTTGCCGTGGATCCGGCAGATGTCGATAAGACTATGGAAGCCATGCGTTCTGCCGGGGATACGCCATATGTTGTAGGTAAGATCGTTGATGGTGAAAAGGGTGTAGATCTATGTTAAAAATAGCAGTTTGTGTGTCTGGTGGCGGCACCAATCTTCAGGCGATCATTGACGCGATAGGAGCAGGGCGGATCCATGATACCGAGATCTCCCTGGTCATCAGCAACAATCCAAATGCCTATGCCTTGGAACGTGCAAAAAAGGCAGGCATTGAGGGCATCTGTATTTCGCCGAAATCTTATGAGAACAGGGATGCCTTTAATGCGGCATTTTTGGAAAAATTGGATGCAGCCCAGGTGGACCTGGTCGTACTCGCTGGATTTTTGGTTGTGATCCCGGAGATCATGATAAAGAAATATCGCAATCGTATCATCAATATCCATCCGTCGCTCATTCCGTCCTTTTGCGGGACCGGCTACTATGGTTTGAAAGTGCATGAGGGTGTGCTTGCCAGAGGTGTCAAGGTGACAGGTGCGACCGTGCATTTTGTGGATGAAGGAACGGATACGGGACCGATCATTTTGCAAAAGGCAGTAGCCGTGCAGCAGGATGATACGCCGGAAGTTTTACAGCGTCGCGTGATGGAAGAGGCGGAATGGCAGATCATGCCGCAGGCGATCGATCTGATCGCAAGAGGCAAGGTTAGTGTGGTAGATGGAAAAGTTAGAATTGCGGAGTAAGGAGAATGGCATGAAAGTATTAGTTGTAGGCAGTGGTGGTCGTGAGCACGCGATCTGTATGAGCGTGGCAAAAAGTAAAAGAGTAGACAAGATTTATTGTGCACCGGGCAATGCCGGGATCGGTCAGATCGCAGAATGTGTACCGATCGGTGCCATGGAATTTGATAAATTAGTTGCATTTGCCAAGGAAAACGCTATTGATTTTACCATTATTGGTATGGACGATCCTTTGGTCGGTGGTATCGTGGATGCTTTTGAAGCAGAGGGCTTAAAGGTCTTTGGACCGAGAAAAAATGCGGCGATCCTGGAAGGAAGCAAGGCATTTTCCAAGGATCTTATGAAAAAATACAATATCCCTACGGCAGCCTATGAGCGTTTTGACGATGCGGAGGCAGCGATCGCTTATTTAAAGACCGCCAAGATGCCGATCGTATTAAAAGCAGACGGTCTTGCACTGGGCAAGGGCGTGTTGATCTGCAATACCCTGGATGAAGCTATCGAAGGGGTACATACCATCATGATGGACAAGAAATTCGGGGATGCCGGCAATACCATGGTCATTGAGGAGTTCATGACCGGACGTGAGGTTTCTGTGCTTTCTTTTGTGGATGGAAAGACCATTCAGATCATGAGCAGCGCGCAGGATCACAAGCGTGCCGGGGATGGAGATACAGGCTTAAATACCGGAGGTATGGGAACCTTTTCCCCGAGTCCTTTCTACACCGAGGAAGTGGATGAATTTTGCAAGAAATATGTATATCAGGCGACAGTGGATGCTATGGCAGCCGAGGGCAGAGAGTTTAAGGGCGTTATCTTCTTTGGCTTGATGCTCACCGAGGACGGACCAAAGGTTTTGGAATACAATGCCCGATTTGGTGATCCGGAGGCACAGGTTGTACTGCCGCGCATGAAGAATGATATCATTGATGTCATGGAGGCATGTGTAGATGGCACTTTAAACCAGTTGACGTTAGAATTTGAGGATAATGCAGCCGTATGCGTGGTACTCGCATCAGATGGTTATCCGGTTTCCTACCAGAAGGGATTTCCGATCACAGGCTTTGATAAGTTCGACAATGAGGAATATTTTTGCTTCCAAGCGGGCACAACCTTAAATAATGCAGGGCAGATCGTGACGAACGGCGGACGTGTACTTGGTGTTACAGTCAAGGGCAAGGATTTAAAGGACGCCAGAGCCAAGGCTTATGCAGCGACGGATTGGATCTCTTTTGAAAACAAATATATGCGCCACGACATCGGTAAGGCAATTGACGACTATGACGCATGTTAGGTCATGCGTCTTTCGGATGCTTATGAGCATGTTTTGTCCCACAGTACAAGAGATGCTGACTATCGCGAGCAGTTACTCAAAGAATACAATCTTATTTAATGTTCCGTTAGCGTTACAAATTTCCAACGAAATATTGCGAAAATATAGGCAATATCGTATGATAAATGCATGAAACTTTTGGATAAAACGAGACAAAAAAGAGGGGTTAGCATGACATTACAGGAAAAGCAGTTAGGGGAAAAGAACCGTACGGGATTTATTGTCGGAATGATCATCACAGGAGCACTCCTGATATCGTCCTTTACGGGCATGATAGATGTAGGTTTTGATGCCAAGGGTATCGCCGCACTTTTTGCAGGGGTGATAGCCATGGTGGTACAGGTTATTGCTTATCGAAAGTTTAAGTATCAGGATATTTTCTATCATTTCAGTTGTTATTCTGTTTTCCTTTATTACGTGATCGAATTGTTTACAGGCGGCATATTTATGCGCTATGTTGTTGTATTTCCGATTGCGGTCTTAGTGCTTATGTATCGCAAGGTCAAATTGGTAAAAGTAGGCACTTTCTTTGCCATTGCCAGCAATATAGCATTTGATATTTTTTATGCCATGCATTATGGATTGAGCGGAATGCAGGAAGATGTGGGCTACCAGTTGGCAGCGATCGTTGTTGCCGCAGCATCAGAACTCTTAGTCTGCGCGCAATGGGAAAGACATCAGACGGAGACCTATGAGGAAATCCAGGAGCGCACGGCAAGGCAGGCAAATATTGCAAAAGAGATCATGGAGCATTCTGAGGAATTGACCGAGCAGTTTGATCAGGCAATGGAAGTCTCTCAGATGTTAAATGAGAGCATGGATAGCAGTCACACTTCGGTCAATGAGATCGCGGACAGCACCAGACTTACGGCAGAAGCCATTGAGTCGCAGACAGCCCAGACCATGAATATCCAGAATATCTTAGAAAAGGTGGAAGAACAGGCACACCGGATGAATGACTTGTCACAGACGACCGCGCAGGCGGTAGAAGAGGGCGTTGATCTGGTCAATGCATTGGAAGAACAGGCAAAGGTGATCGCTTCCGTCAATCGTGAGGCAAGTGTTTCCACCAACAATCTGAATGATCGTATCAAGGAAGTGGATGCCATCACAGAGACCATCCTTGGTATTTCTTCCCAGACCAACCTGTTAGCACTTAATGCTTCCATTGAGGCGGCAAGAGCAGGTGAGGCAGGCAAGGGCTTTGCTGTTGTGGCAGATGAGATCCGCAAACTTTCCGAGGAGACCAAGGAAGCAACGGAGCAGATCGGTGCCATCATCAGCAAACTGACGACAGAAGTTGGTGCGGCAACGCAGAGCATGGCAAAATCAACAGATTATGCAGAACGCCAGAATGAAAAGATCTTATCTACAGGAGATAAGTTAAACAGCATCCAGACCAATACCCAGGAACTCAATGAGAGTGTCAGTCATGTGACGACTTCTGTGGAACATGTCCTGACGGCGAATACAAAGATCACGGACAGCATTGCAAATTTATCCGCCACATCACAGGAGGTAGCGGCATCTTCGGACAATGCTTTATCGCTCAGTGATCACAGTATGGCAACTTTGCAGGATATGAACCGTAATCTGGAAAAGATAGCACAGATTTCACAGGCGATGCGTGAAGCGGCGCAGGAATAGAAGTTTTTGAAATAGGACGGATACGAAAGTTACAGAAAGTGTGGCTTTCGTATCTGTTTTTTTGTGCATAAAAATCCATTTTTTATGCAATCTTCTTATTGAAATGCATATGTAAATACTTTATTATAGTAAAGTATAAACTCTTCTATGAAATGTGGTGTTTTTGCCACACAATATAGGAGGTGTGCTCGTAATGGCAAGGAGGACATAAAGTAATATGGAATACAAAGTAGGCGTCATCAGTGGTGACGGAATTGGACCGGAAATTGTTTCGGAAGCAAAGAAAGTCTTGAATCGTATCTGTCAGGTTTACGGACATACGTTTCATTATGAAGATATTTTAATGGGAGGCTGCTCTATTGATGCAACCGGCCTACCATTGACCGATGAGGCGATCGCAGCAGCAAAGGCATCGGATGCCGTATTGATGGGATCGATCGGTGGCAATACCGCGACCTCTCCATGGTATAAACTGGCACCGGAACTCAGACCGGAAGCAGGACTTTTGAAATTACGCAAATCCTTGAATTTATTTGCAAACTTAAGACCGGCATATCTGTATGAGGAGTTAAAGGCAGCGTGTCCGCTCCGCGATGATATTATCGGGGACGGATTTGACATGATGATCATGCGTGAGTTGACCGGTGGACTTTATTTCGGCGAGAGAAGCACAGAGGAAATAGACGGTGTCTTAACGGCACATGATTCGCTTACATACAACGAAAACGAGATCAGACGTATCGCAAAGCGTGGCTTTGATATTGCAATGAAGCGTCGCAGGAAGGTGACCAGTGTTGACAAGGCAAATGTCTTGGATTCTTCCCGTTTATGGCGCAAGGTCGTAGAGGAAGTGGCAAAGGATTACCCGGAAGTTACTTATGAGCATATGCTGGTTGACAACTGTGCAATGCAGTTAGTCAAAGACCCAAAACAGTTTGATGTGATCTTAACGGAAAACATGTTTGGCGATATCTTATCCGATGAAGCCAGCATGGTGACAGGATCCATCGGTATGCTTTCATCCGCAAGTTTAAATGAGACCAAGTTCGGTCTTTACGAACCGTCCGGCGGATCCGCACCGGATATTGCAGGAAAGGGCATTGCCAATCCGATCGCAACCATACTGAGTGCAGCTATGATGCTCCGCTACAGTTTTGATCTGGATACCGAGGCAGATGCCATTGAACAGGCAGTCAAATCTGCCCTTCACGATGGCTACCGCACGATCGACATCATGCCTCGCGAGGGCGAATCCATGGAAGGCATCACACAGGTCGGCACCGCCGAGATGGGTGATCTGATCTGCCGCTACATAACGAAATAAAATACAGAATAAGCATTAGGTAAAGGAGAAAAGGAAAAATGAGAAGCGACAATGTAAAGAGCGGCATGCAGCAGGCACCGCATCGAAGCCTATTCAATGCCTTAGGCTTCACCGAAGAAGAAATGAAAAAACCTATGGTAGGTATCGTTAGTTCCTACAACGAGATCGTACCGGGACATATGAATCTGGATAAGATCGTAAATGCCGTAAAACTCGGCGTAGCAGAAGCAGGCGGTGTGCCGGTGGTATTTCCAGCCATTGCAGTCTGTGACGGTATTGCCATGGGACATTCCGGCATGAAGTATTCTCTGGTCACCAGAGACCTGATCGCTGACTCTACCGAGTGTATGGCTTTAGCCCATCAGTTTGATGCCCTTGTCATGGTGCCAAACTGCGATAAAAACGTACCGGGACTTTTGATGGCAGCAGCCCGCGTCAACATACCGACTGTATTTGTTTCCGGCGGTCCGATGTTGGCAGGACACGTCAAAGGACAGAAGCGTTCCCTGTCATCCATGTTTGAAGCGGTTGGTGCTTATGAAGCAGGCACTATGACAGAGGATGATGTCAAGGAATACGAAGAAAAGGTCTGCCCGACCTGTGGTTCCTGCTCCGGTATGTACACCGCCAACTCTATGAACTGTCTGACCGAGGCTCTTGGTATGGGACTTGGCGGCAACGGTACGATCCCGGCTGTGTATTCTGAGAGAATCAAACTTGCCAAGCATGCAGGTATGGCTGTCATGGATATGTACCGCAAGGACATCCGTCCGAGAGACATCATGACAAAGGAAGCCATCATCAATGCATTGACGGTAGATATGGCACTTGGCTGTTCTACCAACTCTATGCTGCATTTGCCGGCGATCGCACACGAAGTGGGATTTGACTTTGATATTTCCTATGCAAATCCGATCAGCGAAAAGACTCCGAACCTCTGCCATCTGGCACCGGCAGGACCTACCTATATGGAAGACCTCAATGAGGCGGGCGGTGTCTATGCCGTTATGAAGGAATTGGCAGATATCGGACTTCTCAACACGGACTGCATGACAGTGACCGGTAAGACAGTTGGAGAAAATATCAAGGATGCTGTTAATAAAAATCCGGAAGTCATCCGTCCGGTTGACAATCCATATTCCAAGACTGGCGGACTTGCCGTATTAAAGGGAAATATCGCACCGGATGGCGGTGTTGTAAAGCGTTCTGCCGTCGTAGATGAAATGCTGGTACATTCCGGTCCGGCAAGAGTCTTTGATTGCGAAGAAGATGCCATTGCAGCCATCAAGGGCGGCAAGATCGTTGATGGTGATGTGGTCGTTATCCGCTACGAAGGACCAAAGGGTGGTCCTGGTATGAGAGAAATGTTAAATCCGACCTCGGCGATCGCTGGTATGGGACTTGGTTCTACCGTTGCCCTGATCACAGACGGTCGTTTCTCCGGTGCATCCAGAGGTGCATCCATCGGACATATTTCACCGGAAGCAGCCGTAGGCGGACCGATCGCTTTGGTTGAAGAAGGCGATATTATTTCCATTGATATTCCAAACATGACGATCCATATGGAAGTCTCTGACGAAGAACTTGCCAAGAGAAAAGCCGCTTGGCAGCCGAGAGAGCCAAAGATCAAAGAAGGCTATCTGAGACGTTATGCAGCACAGGTTACCTCCGGTAACATGGGCGCTATCTTAAAACAGCCGGAATAAGTCAAAAGAAAAGGGGAAGAATCATGGAACTGACAGGAGCACAGATCGTTATTGAGTGCTTGAAGGAGCAAAAGGTAGACACTGTTTTCGGTTATCCGGGCGGTGCAATCTTAAATGTTTATGATGAATTATATAAGCACAGTGATGAGATCCATCATGTGCTGACATCCCATGAGCAGGGAGCGAGCCATGCAGCGGATGGCTATGCAAGAAGTACAGGTAAGGTGGGTGTTTGCCTGGCAACGAGCGGACCGGGGGCAACGAACCTTGTCACCGGTATTGCAACGGCACAGATGGATTCGGTGCCTATGGTTGCTATTACCTGTAATGTTACCGTACCGCTTCTGGGAAAGGATAGTTTTCAGGAAGTGGATATTGCCGGTATTACCATGCCGATCACAAAGCACAATTTTATCGTAAAAGATGTGACAAAACTTGCCGATACCATGCGACGTGCCTTTACGATCGCAAAGACCGGCAGACCGGGACCGGTCCTTGTGGATATTCCAAAGGATGTGACCGGTGCCAAGTGCCAGTATACTTTTAAAGAGGCAGAGCCGGTCGGACGCGTGACAAAGGATCTGACAGAGGAAGCACTGGAGCGGGCAGTAGCCCTGATCGAGGCGGCCGAGAAGCCATACATATTTGTCGGTGGCGGAGCCGTGATCAGTGATGCCGCAGAAGAACTGACCGATTTTGTATCTCTTGTGGATGCACCGGTCTGTGATACCCTGATGGGCAAGGGAACCTTTGACGGAACCAAGCCGGCATATACCGGAATGCTTGGCATGCATGGCACTAAGGCATCCAATCTGGGTGTCAGCGAGTGTGATCTTCTGATCGCCGTCGGATCGCGTTTTAGCGACCGCGTCCTTGGCAATCCAAAGACTTTTGCAAGTAATGCCAAGTTATTACAGTTTGATGTGGATCCGGCAGAGATCAACAAAAATGTCATTGTGACCGCAGAGGTAATCGGGGATATCAAGGAGATTTTAAAACGGATCAATCCGATGTTAAAGAAGCAGGATCACAGCGACTGGATGGCACATGTGATGGATCTGAAAGAGAAGTATCCGGCAAGTTATTGCACGGATGGACTGTCCGGTCCATTTGTGGTCGAGGAGATCTATCGCCAGACCAAGGGGGATGCCATTATGGTGACCGAGGTAGGACAGCATCAGATGTGGACAGCACAGTATTATAAATATGCAAAGCCCCACAGACTCCTGACTTCGGGCGGACTGGGAACCATGGGCTATGGTCTTGGTGCAGCCATCGGCGCACAGATCGGAAACCCGGATAAACAGGTCGTCAACGTGGCAGGTGACGGATGCTTCCGTATGAATATGAATGAGGTTGCGACCGCGGTGCGTGAGAACTTACCATTGATCGAGGTCGTCATCAACAACCATGTACTTGGTATGGTACGTCAGTGGCAGACCTTATTCTACGACAAGAGATATTCGTCCACCGTCTTAAATGATGGCGTGGATTTTGTGAAACTGGCAGAAGCCATGGGTGCTACCGGACTCCGTGCGACCAGCAAGGAGGAATTTAGTCAAGCCTTTGCAAAAGCACTGGATATGAAGACGCCGGTAGTGATCGATTGTGTGATCAACTGCGATGACAAGGTATGGCCAATGGTCGCACCGGGTGCACCGATCAGTGATTGTTTTGATGACAAAGATATAGAAAAGAAAGGAATGTAAAAATGAGCAGAGTGTACAATTTTTCAGCAGGACCTGCGGTACTTCCGGAAGAAGTACTGAAAGAAGCAGCAGACGAGATGATGGATTACAGAGGATGTGGAATGTCCGTGATGGAAATGTCGCACCGCTCGAAGGTCTTTGACGATATCATCAAAGAGGCAGAGGCAGATCTTCGCGATCTGATGCAGATTCCTGACAATTATAAGGTACTGTTCTTACAGGGCGGTGCTTCTCAGCAGTTTGCAGCCATCCCAATGAATTTGATGAAAAACCGCAAGGCAGGCTACATTGTGACAGGACAGTGGGCAAAGAAGGCTTTTGCAGAGGCAAAGATCTACGGCGAGGCAGTGGAGTTGGCATCATCGGCAGACAAGACATTCTCCTATATCCCGGATTGCTCGGATCTGGATATCCCTGAAGATCTGGATTATGTGTACATCTGTGAAAACAATACAATTTATGGAACAAAGTATAAGACTTTGCCAAACACCAAGGGACATACCTTAGTTGCAGATGTTTCTTCCTGCTTCTTATCTGAGCCGGTAGATGTGAGCAAGTATGGCGTAATCTATGGTGGTGTACAAAAGAATATCGGACCGGCAGGCGTGGTCATCGTGATCATCCGTGAGGATCTGATCCGTGATGATGTGCTTCCGGGAACACCTACCATGCTCAAGTACAAGACGCAGGCAGATGCAGATTCCTTATACAACACACCGCCATGCTACGGCATTTACATCTGTGGCAAGGTATTCAAGTGGTTAAAGAAGATGGGCGGTCTTTCTGTTATGAAGGAGCGCAATGAAGAAAAGGCAAAGATCCTTTATGATTTCTTAGACCAGAGCAAACTCTTCAAGGGAACCGTCCGTAAGGAAGACCGATCTCTTATGAATGTACCGTTTGTAACCGGCGATGCAGATCTGGATGCCAAGTTTGTAGCCGAGGCAAAGGCAGCAGGTTTTGAAAATCTAAAAGGCCACCGCAGCGTTGGCGGTATGCGTGCTTCTATCTACAATGCTATGCCAAAAGAGGGTGTAGAGGCGCTGGTTGCTTTCATGAAGAAGTTTGAAGAAGAAAATGCATAAATTGTAAAGGAGAGATTCGTTATGTTTTCATATCATTGCCTGAATCCGATCGCCGAGGTGGGATTGGATCAGTTTTCAACCGATTATAAAAAGGTGGAGGCAGCGGAGTCTGCCGATGCTATCTTAGTCAGAAGTGCAGCCATGCACGATATGGAGTTTGACGACAATTTGCAGGCAATCGCAAGAGCGGGTGCCGGTGTCAACAACATTCCCCTGGAGCGTTGCGCAAAAGAAGGTATCGTCGTATTTAACACACCCGGTGCAAATGCCAATGGTGTCAAGGAACTCGTATTTGCAGGTATGCTTTTGGCATCCCGCGATATTGTCGGCGGTATTGAGTGGGTCAAATCCCAAAGCGGCGAGGCGGATATCGCAAAAATGGCAGAAAAGCAGAAAAAGGCATATGCAGGTACAGAACTTGCAGGCAAGAAATTGGGCGTGATCGGTCTGGGGGCTATCGGTGTTAAAGTTGCCAATGCGGCAACCCATCTTGGCATGGATGTCTATGGATACGATCCATATATCTCTGTGCAGGCGGCTTGGAATCTGAGCCGTTCCGTAAAGCATATTGATGCCGTGGAAGACATCTACAAGGAATGTGATTTTATCACCATCCATGTACCACTGATGGATGCGACCAGACAGATGATCAATAAGTCTGCCATCCAGATGATGAAAAAAGATGTCATTATCTTAAACTTTGCAAGAGATCTGCTGGTAGATGAGCAGGCTGTCTTAGACGGTATTGCAGCAGGAAAGATCCGCAAGTATGTATCCGATTTTCCAAATCCGACAACAGCCGGACAGGACGGCGTGATCGTCATTCCTCATCTGGGTGCATCTACCGCCGAGGCAGAGGATAATTGTGCGATCATGGCAGTGCAGGAGATTTCCGATTACATGGAAAACGGAAATATCACACATTCCGTCAATTACCCGGATTGCCAGATGGGTATCTGCCAGACGGCAGGTCGCATCGCACTGCTTCACTACAATCGTCAGGGCGTGATCGCGCAGTACACGACCATTCTTGGCAATGCCAATATCAACGTTTCCGATATGACCAATAAGACCAGAGGAGACTTTGCATACGCCCTTCTTGACATTGATGCGCCGGTGACACCGGAAGTTGTCGAAAAACTGGATGCGATCGAAGATATGATCCGTGTACGCGTTGTAAAATAAGCATTTCGACCTTACATAGATATAGAAAAGGAAAGCAGGAGAGCAGCATTTTTTTGCTGCTCTCCCTTGTGGTTTTAGCGAGACTGTTGTAACATGGCAAAGGAAGTATTTTCATTTTTTCATAAAGATAATATATAGAAAGCATAGGGAAGATATATGATTTTAATGTCACAGGTAATATCCGATAATCTGATCAAAAATCTGGACGAAGGTGTCATGAAAAGTTGGCTGCAATCCGTCCTGCCATCGGTCTTAGGCTTTTTCTGGAGCGTGGTCTTAGCACTCTTAGTTGCCTATATCGGTGGAAAGATCATTGGTATGGTGCGAAAGATGTTTGTAAAGTCTTTGCACCGCAGAAATGCAGAGGAGGGTGTCTGCCAGTTCGCAGATCAGGTCTTAAAGTATTTCCTCTGGATCGTTGTGATCGTTATCATCTTGAGTTTATTTGGATTTACGGCATCCTCTTTAGCGGCAGCCGTGGCATCCCTTGGTGTGACCGCAGGTCTTGCCTTACAGGGCAGTCTTTCCAATTTTGCCGGAGGACTTCTGATCCTGGTACTGCATCCTTTCCGCGTGGGTGATTATATCATTGAAGATACGCACAAGAATGAAGGGACGGTCATTGAGATTAGTGTATTTTATACAAAATTGCGCACAATTGATAATAAGATCATTGTCATTCCAAACGGTACACTTGCCAATAACAGTCTGACCAATGCGACCAAGAGCGATCGCAGGCAGATGGATCTGGTCGTGCCGATCGGTTATGACGCAGACATCAAAAAGGCAAAGGATATTTTGATGGAACTGGTGGAGGCAGAAGACAGACGCCTGCCGGAGGATGTTAATGTCTTTGTCAAGGAATTGGGGGCAAGTTCCGTGGATCTGGGGCTTCGTTTCTGGGTGCCGACAGACCAGTACTGGCCGGTGCGCTGGCAGTTGTTGGAAGACATCAAGATCCGTTTTGACGCGGAAGGAATCTCCATTCCGTTCCAGCAGGTCGATGTCAATATCAAGCAGTAAAGGTGGAGTTTCCACACAAGATAGAAAAAGAGTATGGGAGGAAGACAAATATGCATAATGCGTATGAGTTGATCAAAGAAGAAAATCTGGGGGACTTAAATTCCAAGGGCTATGTCCTGCGCCACAAGAAAAGTGGGGCACATATCAGTCTGATCGAAAATGATGATGACAATAAGGTGTTTTACATTGCTTTTCGCACACCGCCAAAGGATTCGACCGGTGTGGCACATATCATTGAACATACTGTGCTCTGCGGTTCTGACAAATATCCGCTCAAGGATCCTTTTGTAGAACTGGTCAAGGGGTCCATGAACACCTTTTTGAATGCCATGACTTACCCGGATAAGACTGTTTATCCGGTGGCAAGCTGCAACGATCAGGATTTTCAGAACCTGATGGATGTTTATATGGATGCCGTTTTTCATCCAAACATCTATCATGACCCGGAGATCTTTATGCAGGAAGGCTGGCATTATGAACTGGAAAGCCGTGAGGATGATCTGACCATCAACGGCGTTGTTTATAATGAAATGAAGGGGGCTTTTTCTTCCCCGGATGATGTGGTCAACCGTGAGATCTTAAATTCTTTGTTCCCGGACAATACCTACAGTGTGGAGTCGGGTGGAGATCCAAAGGTCATACCGGAACTGACCTACGAGGATTTTCTGGGATTTCACAAGAAATATTATCATCCATGCAATTCCTATATCTATTTGTATGGAAATATGGATATGGAGGAGCGGCTGGACTATCTGGATCGTGAATATCTGTCCAAGTATGACAAGATCGAGGTGGATTCTGCAATCAAAAAGCAGGAGCCTTTTACCCGTCCGCGCGTGGTCGATAAGACTTATCCAATCTCATCAGCAGAGGATGAAAGAGATGCGACTTATCTGGCATATACATTTGTCATCAGTGATGCACTGAACCAGGAATTATACCAGGCATTTGATGTTTTGGAGTATGCGCTTTTCAGTTCCCCGGGTGCGCCGGTGCGTACGGCACTTTTGGAAAAGGGGATCGGAAAGGATATCATCGGTTCTTTTGATACCGGTATGCTGCAGCCTATGTTTTCCGTTATGGCGCGCGGTGCCAACCCGGAAGATAAGAAGGCTTTCGTTGATGCCATCCAGGAAGTTTTATTGCATCAGGTCGTAGAAGGCATTGATAAAAAGGCACTTCTTGCCGGCATCAATGCGTCACAGTTCCAGTTCCGTGAGGCTGACTTTGGCAGTTTCCCAAAAGGATTGATCTTTGGTTTACAGTGCATGGACAGTTGGCTTTATGACGAGGATCAGCCGTTTGTCCATATGCATGGCATTGATGTCTTAGACGGACTCCGCCAGAAGGTGGATACCGGATATTTTGAAAAACTGATCGAAACCTACCTGCTTGCCAATACCCATGCGTCTGTCCTCATGGTAGAGCCAAAGAAGGGGCTTACCACAGAAGCGGAAGAAGAATTGAAAAAGGAACTGGCAGAATATAAGGCGAGTCTTTCGGATGAGGCGCTGGATGCTCTGATCGAGCAGACCAAGACTTTGAAAGAGCATCAGCAGGAGCCGTCCTCCAAGGAAGCACTGGAATGTCTGCCTATGTTAAAGAGAAATGATCTGAAAAGGGAAGCACGCCCGATCGACCTGATCGAAAAAGAGGTCGACGGTATCAAGGCCCTGCATCACAAGGTCTTTAGCAATGGCATTCATTATCTGAATCTGGTCTTTGATGTGTCAGGCATTGGGCAGGAGGATTGGAAGTATCTGTCTCTTTTGAGCCGTATGCTTGGACTTGTGGATACAAAGAATTATTCTTATGCAGATCTTGCCAATGCAGTCAATATCTATACCGGTGGCATTGGGGCATCCTTAAATGTCTATGATCCGGCGGAGGGCAAGACCCGCTTTATGTGTGAAGTGCGTGCCAAGTTCTTATATGGTCAGGTGGAAAATGCCATCAATCTCATTGAGGAGATCATTTTACATTCCGATTTTTCGGATGAAAACCGTATCCGCGAACTGGTGGCTTCCCAGCGTTCCCGTTTGGAAATGCGCATGAGCAGTGCGGGCAATGTGCTTGCGGCAGGACGTGCTATGTCATGTTTTTCTGTCCCGGCGCTTATCACGGATTCCATCAGTGGTATTGCTTATTATCACTTTGTCAAGGATCTGGATGAGCATTATGAGGAAAAGAAAGACGAGATCCGCAGCAAGTGTCAGGAACTGGTAAAGAAAGTCTTTACCAAGGATCATCTTTTGGTAAGTTCTACCGGAGACGACCAGGCATTCGCACAGGTAGAGACCTATCTGCCGGGCATTGCAGACCATCTCTTTACCGGCAGCGAGAAAGAAGTGGCACAGGAGATCACATTGACCCGCAAAAAAGAGGGATTCAAGGATGCTTCCCAGGTGCAGTATGTATGCCGTGCCGGTAACTTCACCAAGGACGGTTATGCCTTTAACGGCGCACTCAATATCCTGCGCGTTGCACTTTCTTATGATTATTTCTGGATCAATGTCCGTGTCAAGGGTGGAGCCTATGGCTGCCGCAGTGCCTTTGGAATGAATGGAGATACCTATTTTGTATCTTATCGTGATCCGAATCTGGAAAAGACCAATGAGATCTTTGCACATACGGCAGACTATGTACGGGATTTTGATGTGGATGAGCGTGATATGACCAAATATATCATTGGAACGATCAGTGAGATGGATACGCCGCTGACACCGGCACAGCGTGGTACGAGAGCCCTGTCCTGCTATCTGAGGAATGTGACTTTTGAGGAACTGCAAGGCTATCGTGATCAGGTCTTAAATGCCACGGTAGAGGATATCCGTGCGCTGGCACCGCTGGTACAGGCAACCATGGATCAGGATTATTTCTGCGTTGTCGGAAATGAAGATACGCTGACAGCGGCAGAAGATATGTTTGACGTTTTATACAATTTATACGAATAAGAGTAAGGAGAATTACATGCAAGATAATTTTAAATCAGGTTTTGTCACCATTATCGGACGACCAAATGTTGGAAAGTCTACCCTTATGAACCATCTGATCGGACAGAAGATCGCGATCACTTCCAACAAGCCACAGACGACCCGCAACCGCATCCAGACGGTCTATACCGACCCGGAAGTGGGGCAGATCGTATTTTTGGATACGCCGGGCATCCATCAGGCATCCAATAAGCTGGGCGAGTATATGGTCAGCGTGGCAGAACACACGATGCAGGATGTGGATGTGATTCTCTGGCTGGTGGAGCCGTCCGATTACATCGGGGGCGGTGACAGACATATCGTAGACCAGTTACAAAAGACTAAGACACCGGTCATTCTTGTCATCAACAAGATCGACACGGTAGACCATGACGCGGTCTTTGGTGTGATCGAGGCTTACCGCAAGTTATATGATTTTGCTGAGATCGTACCGCTTTCTGCCCTGCGCGGAAAAAATTGCAATGTCCTATTAGACCAGATCTTTAAATATCTGCCTTACGGACCGGCATATTATGATGAGGATGTTGTGACAGACCAGCCACAGCGTCAGATCGTGGCTGAGATCATCCGTGAGAAGGCGCTCCATGCACTTTCCGAGGAGGTGCCACATGGTATTGCGGTCTCCATCGATCAGATGAAGTGGCGCGAGGGCAAGCATGGCATGTATGATATTGATGCGACCATCATCTGTGAAAAAGATTCCCATAAGGGCATCATCATCGGTAAAGGCGGTGCCATGTTAAAAAAGATCGGAAGCAACGCCAGATACGAGTGTGAAAAAATGTTGGATGCCAAGGTCAATCTCAAACTCTGGGTCAAGGTCAAGAAAGACTGGCGCGACAGTGATTATCTGATCAAGAATTTCGGTTATCGCAAGGACGAGATCTAATTCCATTTTTTATCTGGTATATCTTCTTTTTTGCTGGAGAATCTAAAGAGTAGACAAGTAAAAAAGAGGTGTGCGTATATGGATGAATGGTGGAAAAGATTTGCGGCAAGCGGCAAGGTGAGTGACTATCTTACCTATTGTAAAATAGCGGAGGAAGAGTCCCATGGGATTCAATATAGTTCTGACAGGGATGGTTCTTTCGGCGATCCCTGTGGGGGAGTACGACAAGAGAATAACGATCCTTACCAGGGAACGTGGCAAGATCACGGCTTTTGCTAAAGGGGCGCGTCGTTCCGGAAATCAACTTTTGGCGGCAGCCAATCCTTTTGCCTTTGGTCAGTTTGAGGTCTACCAGGGCAAAAGTACATATACCGCGGTGCGCGCGGACATCAAGAATTATTTCCGGGAACTGGCAGAGGATTTTGACATGGTCTGCTATGGTTACTATTTTTTGGAGATGGCGGAATACTATGCACAGGAAAATGCAGATGAAGTAGAACGCTTACGGCTTTTGTACCAGACACTTCGGGCGCTTGAGAGCCGTAAGTTTTCTTTTGCGCTGATCCGGGGCATCTACGAGTTAAAGACCTGGACGATCAATGGGGAATATCCTAATGTATTTGAGTGCTTATCCTGTGGCAGCAAAGAGCATCTGGACTTCTTTTCCATGCGGCTGCGGGGCTGTGTCTGTGCGTCCTGTCAGGGCAAGACCGGCGGCAATCCGATCGACGGATCGACCCTTTACGCCATGCAGTATATCATTTCGACTTCCGTGGAAAAATTATATACCTTCCGTCTGACACCGGCGGTGGAGGCGGAGTTTTTAAACTTGCTGCAATCCTACCGGAATCATTATGTGGGACATAAGTTTAAGAGCGAGGATTTTATCTGAGCTACAGGAACGTCCCTGTGGCACAAGGCAGTTGAAAAAATAATTGTGTCATAGTATAATAGTGCAGATTGTTAAGTGCTTCAAATAGGAGGACCATTGCTACATGGAAGAAAAGAAGAATCAATCTGAAAATAGGAAAAAAAGCGAAAAGGCAAGCAAGATAAAAGCGCGGAATGCGCGGATTATAAAACGCAGAATTGCGATTTTGATCGCATTGGTTGCGCTCATTGTGATTGCGCTTATTGTGGTGATATGTAAAAAGATGGGGGTGTTTGACAGCACTCCGGAGGAGAGCCTGATTACGGTGGCAGGGGATGGCACAATCGTCTGCGAAGAAGTTACGGATTTTTCAGATTCGGCTTATACCAAGAGCGGATTAAAGACCTACATAAAGCAGGAGATTAAGGACTATACCGATGAAAATGGCGCAGATAGCGTGAAGTTAAATAAACTGGTGGTAAAGAAGGATACGGCATATGCCAAGATCACCTATGCATCTGCAGATGATTACAGTCATTTTACCAGCATGGGGCTTTATACCGGAACCATCAAAAAGGCACTCAAGCAGGGTTTTGATTTTTCAGACGCCTTTGTCAGTGTTACAGACGGGCAAAAGGGAGACTCTGTCGATACATTGGATATCACATCCCAGAAAAAGTTAAAGGTAGTTGTCATCAAGGAGAATATCAATGTCACGGTGGACGGTACCATTCTTTATGTATCCGATGCCTGCACGACTGTGGTGGATGAGAGTACGGTTTCGATTGCACAGCCGGATGGCAATGCGGACGCAACCCAGTTGACCTATATTATTTACAAGTAGAGTGCTAAGCGGATTACATAGGATCTGCACACAATAAACAAGAAATGAGAGGATCAGATTATGGAAAAGACAATGGACAAGATTGTTGCTTTATGTAAGGCAAGAGGATTTGTATATCCGGGTTCTGAGATCTATGGAGGTCTTGCGAACAGTTGGGATTACGGAAATCTTGGCGTGGAACTGAAAAACAACATCAAAAAGGCTTGGTGGCAGAAGTTTGTACAGGAAAGCCCTTACAATGTGGGTATCGACAGTGCGATCATCATGAATCCACAGACATGGGTGGCTTCCGGTCACTTGGGCGGATTTTCTGATCCTTTGATGGATTGTAGAGAATGTCATGAGCGTTTCCGCGCAGACAAGATCATTGAAGATTTTGCACAGGAAAATGATATCACTTTGGAGACATCCGTAGATGGATGGACGGCTGAGGAAATGATGGGATTTATCAAGGAGCACAGCGTTCCATGTCCTACCTGCGGTAAGCATGACTTTACCGACATCCGTCAGTTCAACCTCATGTTCAAGTCTTTCATGGGTGTTACCGAAGATGCCAAGAATACTGTATATCTCCGTCCGGAGACTGCACAGGGTATCTTTGTCAACTTTAAGAATGTACAGCGTACTTCCAGAAAGAAACTGCCGTTTGGTATCGGTCAGATCGGTAAATCTTTCCGTAATGAGATCACACCGGGTAACTTCATCTTCCGTACCAGAGAGTTTGAGCAGATGGAACTTGAGTTCTTCTGTGAACCGGGAACCGACTTAGAATGGTTCCAGTATTGGAGAGGCTTCTGCCGCGACTGGTTACTTTCTCTTGGCATGAAAGAGGAAGAACTGCGTCTGCGTGATCATGATCCGGCAGAACTTGCATTCTATTCTAAGGGAACGACAGATATCGAGTTCTTATTCCCATTTGGCTGGGGCGAACTCTGGGGTATCGCTGACCGTACCGATTATGATCTGACCCAGCATCAGAATACATCCGGTCAGGATCTGACCTACTTTGACGATACCAAGGGCGAGCGTTATATCCCTTATGTTATCGAGCCTTCTCTTGGCGCAGACCGTGTGCTTTTGGCATTCCTTTGCGCTGCTTATGATGAGGAGAATATCGGAACCGAGGAGAAGCCGGATATGCGTACTGTACTGCATTTCCATCCGGCGATCGCACCGGTCAAGATAGGAGTGCTTCCGCTTTCCAAGAAGTTAAATGAGGGCGCTGAGAGCGTATATGCCCAGTTGTCCAAAAAGTACAACTGTGAATTTGATGACAGAGGAAACATCGGTAAGCGTTATCGTCGTCAGGATGAGATCGGAACACCATTCTGTGTTACTTACGATTTCGATTCTGAGGAAGATGGAGCCGTTACCGTTCGTGACCGTGACACCATGGAGCAGGAGCGTGTGAAGATCGAAGATCTCGATGCTTACTTTGCTAAGAAATTTGAGTGGTAAGATATATTTTTGAAAAAAAGCAAGCCGCAGACATTTTTGACAAATGTCTGCGGTTTTTTATATGAAATTGTCATAATAAAGTGGATTTGATATTGAATAAATTGGAAATTATGCTAAAATTAATTATGTGCGACTTTGCACATGGAGTGGAGTGTCAATGGGGATCTGTGGAGGATGCCCTAGGGACACAAAGTATTTTTTAGGAGGAAATAAAAATGGCAAACAAATGGGTCTACATGTTTAGTGAAGGCGACATGACCATGCGTAATCTTCTTGGTGGTAAAGGTGCCAACCTTGCTGAGATGACTGATATCGGTCTTCCGGTACCACAGGGATTCACGATCACAACGGAGGCTTGTACTCAGTATTATGAGGACGGACGCAAGATCAACGACGAGATCATGGCACAGGCTATGGAAGGCGTTAAGAAAATGGAGGAGATCAACGGAAAGAAATTCGGCGATCTGAAGAACCCTCTTCTTGTTTCAGTTCGTTCCGGTGCTAGAGCATCTATGCCTGGTATGATGGATACAATTCTTAACTTAGGACTGAATGATGAGGTAGTAGCAGCAATGATCGCTGGTAACCCTGATCCGAAGTTCGAGCGTTTCGTATATGACTCTTACAGACGTTTCATCCAGATGTTCTCAGACGTTGTTATGGAAGTCGGTAAGAAGTATTTCGAGCAGTTGATCGACAAGATGAAGGAAGAAAGAGGCGTTCAATATGACGTTGAACTTACCGCTGCTGACCTCAAGGAATTAGCAGAGCAGTTCAAGGCTGAGTACAAGAACCAGTTAGGACAGGACTTCCCTTCTGATCCTGTAGAGCAGTTGAAGTTAGCAATCGAGGCTGTATTCCGTTCATGGGACAACCCACGTGCAAACGTATATCGTCGTGACAACGACATCCCTTACTCTTGGGGAACTGCTGTAAACGTAATGCCAATGGTATTCGGTAACTTAAATGATGAGTCCGGTACAGGTGTTGCATTTACCCGTGATCCTGCTACAGGTGAGAAGAAGTTGATGGGTGAGTTCCTGATCAATGCACAGGGCGAGGACGTAGTTGCCGGTGTTCGTACACCAATGCCGATCGCTCAGATGGAGCAGGAATTCCCAGAAGCATATGCAGAGTTCATTCAGGTATGTGAGACTCTTGAGAATCACTATCATGACATGCAGGATATGGAATTTACCGTAGAAAACAAGAAGTTATACATGCTTCAGTGCCGTAATGGTAAGAGAACAGCTCCGGCTGCTCTTAAGATCGCATGTGATCTTGTTGACGAAGGACATAAGACAGAAGAAGAAGCAGTAGCAATGATCGATCCTCGTAACCTGGATACACTGCTTCATCCACAGTTTGATGCAGCAGCACTTAAGGCTGCAACTCCACTTGGAAAGGGCTTAGGAGCATCTCCTGGAGCGGCTTGTGGTAAGATCGTCTTTACAGCAGAAGATGCTGAGGCTTGGAACGAGCGTGGCGAGAAGGTCGTACTTGTTCGTCTTGAGACTTCTCCGGAAGACATCACAGGTATGAAGGCTTCTCAGGGTATCCTGACAGTTCGTGGTGGTATGACATCACATGCAGCTGTAGTTGCCCGTGGTATGGGAACCTGCTGTGTATCTGGTTGTGGCGATATCGCTATGGACGAGGAGAACAAGAAGTTCACACTTGCCGGTAAGGAATTCCATGAGGGAGATTACATTTCTCTGGATGGTACTACCGGTAACATTTATGAAGGCGAGATCAAGAC
>CAVLBP010000009.1:31613-35020 GCA_963661325.1 bacterium | reverse complement strand
ATCCTTGATTTTACTAGACTTTTCGAAAAATGGTAGATTTCCCACCGCCGGCACTATCAGCATATGAGACGTATGTATGAAAAAGAGCCTCGAAACCTTGAAAATAAAGGGTTTCGAGGTTTTTTGCTGTCTCAAACTGTATCGAAAAAATGCCCCATTTTTGCCCTATTTTGCCCTATTTTTGCCCCACGATTTTAAAGCAATGATATGTTTGAAACAATCTCATTATCTCGCTCGATCATGCGATTAGTGACATGAAGATAGACACGTTTGGTTATATCGCTGTCCTCATGTCCGACACGTCTTGTGATTGTTTCCAGTGGCACACCAGCCTCGGCAAGTAAGGAAACATGAGTGTGCCGGAGTACGTGCGTTGTGATCGGTCTGCCAAGGGCAGATGATGATATTTCTTTCAGGTATTTATTGAATGAGTAGTATCGCAGATACTGACCATTCTTATCACAGAAGAGAAGATTTCCACGAAAGCCACAATGCTTTTTCTGCTTTCTGGCATTGGCGCAGATTTCATGTAAGAGATCTTCCAACTCCGGTTGCATGAACACATCTCGGTTTGAGGTAGGTGTCTTAGGTGTTGTGACGGTCTGATTTATGGCATCATATGTCTTGGTGATATGTATTACCTTATTTGCAAAATCTACGTCACTCATAGTAAGAGCCAGAGCTTCACCGACACGCAAGCCGGAAAGAACCATGAGCGTAGTAAGATCGCGCCAGTGATTGACACGCATAGCATCAAGCAAGGTAGAAAGTTCGGACTTCTCTAAAAACTTATGATCTAGTTTTTCACGCGCCTCTTTATCGGGCAAGGGCTTGATCTTATTCAAATAATTGATATCGGATATGTAATCGTTATCATAGCCCCAGCGGATCAGAGCCTTAAAGCGTGTAATCCGTTCGTTGATAGTGCCGGGAGTGTCATGGTTTTTGATAAATTGCGTCTTAACATATCCGGCAGAGAGTTGGTCTACTCGTGTCGATGGTCCCAGCATTTTTAGGATGGATTGGGCGGCAAAGAAATTGCGCCGATAGGTAGAAGCAGAGACAGCCGACTTCTGGTAGTCACGGTATAGATCGACCAACTCTTGTAGTGTGAGGTTATCTTGTTTCGTGTATGCAGCAGTGGCGGCTATTGCGCCCTCAATGCGTGCATGCAAGATCTCCGCCGCCTGTTTTCTTACAGTGGCGTTATTTTTATCCATGACAACCGATACCTTGCGGTATTGACCGGTCAGGGATTCCATATAACGCTCCACGAACCGAAACTTCCCATTTTTGGTTTTTTCGACCCACATAGTATCATCCTCCTTAAAAATAGGTACAAAAATAACAGCCAGCAAGGAACGTCTTTTACTTGCGATTGGCTGCCCCGAATGATACAATATACTTGTGTTTGGGTTTTTGTATCATTCAAAGGCTTGTCCTCGGTGTTGGTAGCACCGGGGACTTTTTATTTCTGCTCAATTTAAAGAGTTATTTTCGTCGCGCCATTGTTTGGCTGTTTTTCCAAATAGTGCCATATTTAATATGTCAGCCTCATTTGCATACTTATAATTTCTTTCTGCGGTGGTTAATTCTGGAGAAATCCATGATGCAAATTCGAAAGCGATGTCACTATGGGCATATGTTCCACCATAACGACCAGCACGTGAGGTAATGCCAATAGCATCTGTGCGTTCTATCCATTGTTTGGGGGTCATAATCAAACGACCTGGTTCATTCCTAACCGTCTGGAATTCCATACGGTTAAAATTGGGATTATAAAGAGATTCCCAAGTGGCAAGAAAATCAATGGTAGAATAAGAACTCATCCAGTTGGATATCACAATTCTCGGATCTTCTTTGTTTTTTCTTTTAGCAATATCTGTTAAAGAAAGATAGTCTTCACCATTTGCACCGTTAATTACACTGATTTCATTTCCGTTTGCATTTATTTTCATGTAAATCTTCCCTTCTGTATTTTTCTACGGTTATATATTTATTTTCTTACTGGTGACATTTTGTCACTGGATCATTTCAAAACGGGACAATTTGTCACAGGTTCTAACGTAAAAGACCCCACATTTCTGTGAGGTCTCAATGGATACGGTCTGCCAGTTGCCTGGAGACTATGTCTTATATACGGCCGGTAAACGGCAATGTTTTTAACGAAATCCATTGTACCATATTATGTGAAGTTGTCAACGACTTTATTCATAATTTGTGTAATTTTTTACGATTTCTTTATCTATTAAGTCGAGTTTTTCGTTGGAGAGTTTAATGTTGCTAAGCACATCAAAATCAGTTCGTGGATCATAGATCCGAATCTTACTGACAGTTGTGATTTGGCTAACTAAAGCGACACTTCCTTGTTTCATTCTGGAAATTTCCTTTTTGGTTCTGAATAGCATATCAATCTCTCGTTGGCTTTTCTTAAGTCTTTTTTCAAGTTCAGCCAGGTCTTCCGGTGGACAGGTTTGAACAAGAGAAGAGAGGAGATTTGTTTCGTCTACCAGATGCTTGTGCGTGGCGGATAATTTTGCATTCAAACTTGTAAATAATTCATTGCCAAGGAATACACGACCTGTGCCAAGTTCTTTACCAGGTTTTGCGGAGGTTAAAGGAACGATGGTAATAACTGGGGAACTTTTCGCATTATTTTTGTCAAGGACTACAGCATAGTGCAGACCACCTTCTTCACTGCCAACATTAAATCCAAGATGAACCTTGACAATTTCTCCACGTTTATATCTTCTAAGCGACATAGGGGTAAACTGGGACTCAAAGTTAAGAAAACGTGTCCAGTCTTTTAACCAGTAACTGAGTTTATCCGCTTTCCCCTTCTGCACTTTATCATCAGAGTCAATCAGATCCTCAAGATAATCGGACAAAATTTTAATTGATGAAGAACGGTGTTCGTGTAATTCTTCTTTTGTTTTTTCAATACTCATTATGATATTTCCCTTCTGTAGTTTAATCGGGGTACAAATTGTACCCCAGTTGGATATCTATGCGACGTCGCATTAAAACTTCCCACGCAACTCTACAACCTTGCCAATGATCCGGACAGGCTTTGTTAGAATTTCATTATTATCAAAGAAGAAAGTATCATAAGAAGGATTGTTGGCAATCAGTTCGATGCCATCGTGGTACTTCTTTAAGCGTTTACAGGTGGCTTCATCCCCATTGACAGTCACGATCACGACATCCCCAGTCTCTGCGTCATCCTGCTGGCGCACGATAACAACATCCCCATCACAGATCCTTGGTTCCATAGAATGCCCACGGATCAGAAGCCCAAAGAATTCTCCAGTCTTTGCCATTTCTTCGGTAATTTCTTCGGTGTCTATAATTTCCTCAACGGCATTGATGGGAATACCAGCAGCCACACGTCCAAGGACATTGATAGT
>CAVLBP010000009.1:27123-30666 GCA_963661325.1 bacterium | reverse complement strand
TTAAATTTGATTTAGCGGCCTAAAAATTTAGATACAACGAGCGAAAGGAGAAAAGAGATGTGGGACTACATAATACTGATAATGACGATCGCCGTTTGGATCATTGCGATAATATGCGTATTTGTTTGCCAGCATATAACGCAGGACATAGGCACAACAATATTCTATGCGGTCTATGCCCTGATGATATGCATTGCCATCACAAGTCTTGTAATACTTGATAAATATGAGAAGCAAGAGTGTCAACGGATTGAAGAGACACAATGTCACTGTGGATCTGATTGTTAACTTGAGACATTTCAGAACGTAGGTCTTTAGGAACATACATAAAGGCAAGTGGATAGTATTCAGCATAAACAGAGATATCAACAGCACCTTCACCATGAGCGATCAAACTTAAGCCTCGCAAATAGTTTTCGAAGATGTTTCGGACATAGAGAGTTGTTTGCTCATGCGCATTGTGTTCCAACTCTAAAGTCCTAAGTTTGAGCTGATATCTGTTGTTGATGATAGCGGTGGCTATCGGGGAAGAGATAGCGGCAATAGCAACAACAATGGAAATGATCAGTGAGAGATTATTCAGCATAAGAAAGCCTCCTTTCATAATACTCGGACGTGTCAGCGTCCTGTAAAGAGAGGATAGCACAGATAGTAACTAAAAATCTAGAAACCATGAGCGAAAGGAGAAAAACCAATGCAAATAGTGTATGACACATATGCGTCAGATACATATCATGATGTAGTGTTAGGGGTTTCTAAAACCAGAGAAATTAGAGAAAAAATCATAGATGTGCTAAAGCAGGAACTTCCCAAAGAAGCCCAGACATTAGACACAGTTGAATATATTTTTGGTGAGGTGAAAGAGAGATTGAGGAGAACACCCATTTTATAAATGTTTTTCTACCAAATCTTGGAGTGCAAATGACATAATTTGGAGTTCTTTTCCTTTGGTTGATGCTCTTGTTTGAACCATATTGGCGGTTGCAACCGGATTGATGCAAAACGAATCAGAATACAAATGACCGTTAGAGGTGTATGTAATCGTGAAGTGGAAAGTAACAGGTTGAGCAAATACCTTGTCTTTATCAAGGGAGCACACGAAGGACCGACCCGGAGCGATGGTTTCATTTTCAAAATTTGAAAAAGGAACATGGTTTCTACATAAAGAGTAGTCAATAAGATTCGGTGAACAGTCAATGGAACAGATGGTAGCACCAGATTGTCCAAAATTTTTCAAAATCAAGTAATATGTTGGCATTTGAAAATTAGTTAAGGCTTGGTACATGACAACGTATGGGCGCGTAGATTCCTCGATCATCTTGGAATTTTGTTTCAAAGTTTTAACAGAAATAATGATAGCAATAAAACTGGCGATGGAAGAAAAGATTATGCCTAAAATTTCGATAATGTTGGTTGTAGTCAGTGGGGAAAAAGAAAACATTGTAAGATACCTCCTTGATGAAAGTGAATATAGGGTTATGCAGGCAGTATAGCACAGACACCGGCTAAAAACTAGGAGCTGGAGAAGGAGAAAATATGAGTAATGAAATAACAATTTACCAAAATAAGTCAGCCATTTGCCGCACCTTTGGCATAGGACGGCAGACGATGTACCGGTATGAAGCCGGCATAAAAGAACAAATAGAACATGGTCGTTATAACGAGTACGCCATCATCGACAATGAGATCAATGTCGGAGTGTTCGCGGATTATATCAAGTATCGGAAATTGCTGAAAGATAAGAATGCGCGGAAGTATGTGCCGCCGTTTAATCTGCAAAAGGCACTGGCAATGGTCGTACCGGAGGAAGAAGAATGACCGAGCAAGAGAGATACTTCATATTGCTGAGGGTACTCCGACAGAAAAAGAAAATCCGTGCATATAGTCGGATGCCAATGTATAGCGATGGCTGGATCAAGATCTATGAGGTGATCGGAATCGGACGAGCGACGCGCCTGGGCAAGTGCCTGGTTGCCGTGTCAGATGATGACGAGGATGCACTATATCGGCGTGCCGCCAATGACATCCGGATGATCTTAATATGGGAGGAAGAAAAACGTGAAAAAGAGAAGTAAAGAAGTATTGACAGACTGCGCACTGGGCATAGCGGCGGCTTTTATGTTTGGAGGTTCGCTTGGGTGTGTGATCGTGACAAAGGACGAAAACAGACTGCTTCGCCAACAGGTGGGACAAGCGGTCATGGAAGTATCTAACCTCCAGACGGCACAGGAAGATGAGATGTACCGGTTGGAACTGGTGGAAGCCGAACAAGAGAAAATGAAAGAGAATGTCGAAGCGAACAATCAGAAGTATGCAGCAGAGATGGAAATCCTTGCCAAGTGCGTAGAAGCCGAAGCAGGAAACCAGACGATAGATGTCAAGCGTGCCGTGATCGCTGTCATTATGAACCGAGTAGACGATGATGACTGGCCGGATACAATCAGCGAGGTCGTAGCAGATCCATATGAGTTCGCTACCTATTGGAATGGTTCTATGGATGAGGTGACACCATCAGCAAGCACCTATGAGGCTATATCCATGGAAATGGAGACAAGATCATATCCAAGTCTTTTTTATTTCGATATGGACAAGTACCTGCCATATGGCACACCATACGCCAAGATGGGCGATCTGTACTTTTCCACAAAGTAAAAAAAGACACCGACCAAAAAGGTCGATGTCAAGGTATCTCGTGATACAAAGAAAACTCTATAAATATAGTATCACGAGATGCCCCAAAAGTCAAGAAAAGTCAGCGTTTGCAAGGCTTTTTCATAACACTATCAATATATTAAACTTAGGAGCATTTGACGTGGCATACAAACAGACTATATACGACTGTGGGATCTGTAAGGATTTTCAATATACCTGGGCTGGAAATTATGGAGCAAAGGGAGAGACTCGTGCACCAAGAAAGAAACCAACCCCCGAACAGATAGAAAAGCAGAACCAGAGGAACAAAGAAACAAGGGTACGCAGAAAGATGTCCATGAATTTCCATGATGGAGATTATTGGATCACCCTAAAATACCAAAAAGGCTACCGACCGGACACAAGGGAAGTACTAAGAGACTTTAAGAACTTCCGTGACCGTCTGGGAAGACGTTACCGGGCAAGAGGTCAGCCGTTGAAATACATTTACCGGATAGAGATAGGCAGACAGGGCGGTGTACATATCCACATGTTACTCAATGACATCGGGGGCACGGATAAGTTAGTGGCAGAGGCGTGGAAAAAGACCAAAAGCGCCGCAGGGATATATTTTGCACATGCATACGAGGAAGGAGGCTTTCAGGCACTTGCCGAATATGTGACCAAGAAGCCAAAGGGAAAAGCATTAGACCAACTAAGTCTTTTTCCGGAAAAGGAAAGACAGCATTATATCACTTACAACTGTTCTAAGAACCTGATCTCACCGGAACCGCAGATAAAAGAATACAGCCATTGGAACATGGCGAGGATCCTGCGAGATGGTCCGAAGCCGTCCGAGGGCTACTACATAGACAAGTCCACGATAAGACAGGGAATAAATCCATTTACCGG
>CAVLBP010000009.1:0-26895 GCA_963661325.1 bacterium | reverse complement strand
CTGTCCCATTTGAAGAAAATGCCCCTCGCACTTAGTATTTATGCGGATTTCGGGTACTTGGAAAGTGCATTTTCACAGGGATGGATAGACGAATGGGAGAAGAATGGCTGGAAAAATGCCAAAAATGAGCCTGTAGGCAATGCTGCCATGTGGCAGGAAACGTTGATTTTACTAAATGGGAACGGCATTTCGTGGCATATAGGAGAGAAGCATAGTTACAAGAATTGGATGATAAGTCAGATGGAGGAATAGAAATGGGCAGTTTGAAAAAAGATGAACAACTAAGGCGCGAAGGTATGGCGTACGCTCTTAGGGTTGCAAAAGAAAGCGGCATTGAAGGACTAGAGAAAGAATTGGAACGCAGAAACGCCACGGAAATCCCATTGCGGATCACAAAGGCACAGATGCAGCAGTATTCCGAGAATGTGAAAGAGAATGTTGTAAATCACATCCTACTACTTTCGCTGGTGACACTCAGAGATGAATTTGAGTTTGGCGCAAAGCGTCTGAAACAGTTCGAAGAGCGTTTCATGGACAAAGCATCATGCATCGTCGGAGATTGGACGACATGGGAAGAACAGGTAAAGGTACTTGCTGAAGAAGTCGGTATTGAATACGTGGAATACATGAAAGAAGTGACGGTGAGAGTATGACATATCAAGAATTTTTAGAGACAAAGATAGAACTGGCGCAGGATAGCGGATTTATTGTTGCACCGGAAAAAATTAACCAGGTATTAAAGCCACATCAGAGGGATGCCGTCGCATGGGCACTGAAAGGCGGCAGAAGAGCATTGTTTGAGTCTTTTGGACTTGGAAAGACGGTACAGGAGTTAGAATTTTGTCATCTTGCAGCAGAACACGAAAAAGGGCGCGCCCTGATTGTGCTACCTCTGGGAGTAAAACAAGAGTTTACCAGAGATGCGGTAGAGGTCTTAGGTTACGAGCGACCGACCTATTGCAGGACAATGGACGAGGTCAAGGCTTGTGATAGTCAGATCGTACTGACAAATTATGAGCGTGTGAGAGATGGTGACATAGATCCTGCATACTTTGCCGCCACTTCACTGGATGAAGCCAGTGTATTGCGATCTTTTGGCAGTAAGACCTACCAGACGTTTCTGGATAAGTTCAAGAACGTGCCGTATAAGTTGGTGGCAACGGCGACACCAAGTCCGAACAAGTACAAGGAACTGATACATTATGCCGGATATCTGGAAGTTATGGACACCGGACAGGCGCTAACTCGATTTTTCCAAAGAGACAGCACAAAGGCGAACCACCTGACCTTATACCCGAACATGGAGGATGAATTCTGGCTATGGATATCTTCATGGGCATTGTTTATCACTAGACCGTCAGATTTAAACCCAGAATATTCAGATGAGGGATATGACCTGCCACCATTGGAAGTCCGCTGGCATGAGATACCGATCCGTTACGGTGACGCCATGGAAAGAGATGGACAGATGCAACTTTTCCAAGAGGCTGCGGAAGGTCTGAAAGAGGCGGCACAGGTAAAGCGAGAAAGCATTGACAAGCGTGTACAGGAAATGAAAGAGATTGTGGACGCATCTCCGGAAGATAATTTCTTATTGTGGCATGATCTGGAAGCAGAACGGCACGCCATCAAGAAAGTCCTGCCGGATACGGTAGATATTTATGGTTCTATGGACTACGACCTGAGAGAAAAGCGAGTGATTGATTTCTCAGAAGGTAAAATGCGACTATTTGCCACCAAGAAATCATTGTCCGGATCTGGATGTAACTTTCAAAGACATTGCCACCGAGAGATATTCTTAGGGATTGACTATGAGTTCAATGATTTTATACAGGCGGTACATAGGTGTTATCGTTTCTTGCAGCAGGATACGGTAGTGATTGACATCATTTACATGGAGAACGAGAAAGCCATCAAAGATGCACTGATGGAAAAGTGGAAAAACCACAATCACATGGTGGATAAGATGATCGCCATTGTGAAGAAATACGGATTAAACGCAGCCAATAAGGCGGAGCGTTTGGAAAGGAAGATGGGAGTGGAAGGTACAAGAGAAGAAAGAACGGTACAGGGAACGCATTACACGGCAGTATATGGAGATTGTGTGGAAGAGACACGCGCCATGGAAGATAACAGCATAGATCTGATCCATACGTCGATACCGTTTGGAAATCATTATGAGTATTCGGCAAATTATAACGACTTCGGACACAATCAGGATACAGATCGCTTTTTTGAGCAGATGGACTTCTTGACACCGGAACTGCTCCGAATATTAAAGCCTGGAAGAGTTGCCGCCATCCATGTCAAGGACAGAGTATTGTTTGGCAATGCCACAGGGACAGGAATGCCGACAATCGAGCCGTTCCATGCGGTATGTATCGAACACTACATGAAGCATGGTTTTCAGTATTTCGGCATGATTACAGTTGTAACCGACGTAGTAAGGGAAAACAATCAGACCTACCGCTTAGGCTGGTCGGAGCAGTGCAAAGACGGATCTAAGATGGGAGTTGGATGCCCAGAGTATATTTTGTTATTTCGCAAACTTCCATCCGACAGATCCACAGCATATGCAGATACACCGGTAAGTAAATCCAAGGAAGATTATACAAGAGCACAATGGCAGATCGATGCACATGCATATTGGAGAAGTTCCGGAGATTGCCTGATCAGCAAGGAAGATTTGAAAGAAGCATCGGTTGATACATTGCAGGCAGTATATCGGGAATATTCAAGGGACAATGTATATAACTACAACGAGCATGTAGAACTTGCAAAGAAGTTAGACACCGAGGGCAGATTACCGGCTACCTTCATGGTAGTTGCGCCTGGATCATGGAACCAACTGGAAGTATGGGACGATATCAACAGGATGCGAACATTGAACACGACACAGAGCCGCAGACGCGCCCAGATGCACGTATGCCCATTACAGTTGGATATCGTGGAACGCATCATAAACCGTTATAGCAATGAGGGCGATGTAGTTTTTGATCCGTTCGGTGGACTAATGACAGTACCAATGACGGCGGTCAAGATGCACCGCTATGGCAGAGGGTGTGAACTCAACCCTGATTACTTTAGAGATGGTGTTGGATATCTTGAGGCGGCAGACAATGAGGTGGACATGCCGACGTTGTTTGACCTGTTTCCGAACGCAATATAGGAGGATACGATGAAAAATAAAGAAAAATATGCTAACGAACTAATGGAACTAATTATCAAGGATTATAGTCTTGCCTATGACAAACGAACAAGAGAAGTAAAAGACTGCGACGAGGTAAAATGTAACGATTGCCAATTTTATGAAGAGGAAAAATGCCACAGGGAAAGATTATGCCGCACGTGGCTTGATGCAGAATATGTCGAGCCGTCGGTAGATTGGAGAGGGGTGCCCGTAGACACGCCGATCTTATACAAGACACTAAATCATACAAAATCATGGCTACGGGGATATTTTGCAAAATACGAAGACGGAAAGGTATATGTGTGGGCATATGGTCGAACATCATGGTCAGACGATGGAGAAGATAATTGCAACGCTTGCGAATGGGCGACACTGCTAACGGACAAAGAAGTACCTGAGACAGAGAAACAGTGGCACAACCTTAAAGACTATAGACCAGAAGATAGACAAGATGTCCTGACATGGGATGGACTGGACATAGAGTTCGACAGATGGTCGGATGATGCAGAATATTTTGAATACACAGATGCAGATGAGATCTGGTGGATGGAACTTCCAAAGCCACCGGGAGGAGGTCAGAAATGAGAATATACATAAGCGCGCCGATCACAGGTACTAAAGATTACATGGAACGATTTGCAATGGCAGAGCAAGCCATCCATGCAGCAGGACACACGCCAATCAATCCGGCAAAGGTAAATGCACAGTTACCGGAAGTAAGCCACAAAGATTACATGAAGACATCGCTTGCAATGCTTGATATGTGCGATGCAATCTTCATGTTGCCTGGATGGCAGGCATCGAAAGGATGTAGTCTAGAATTTGAATATGCCTATGAACATGGAATACATATCTTTTTTGAAGGAGGACGATATGAAAGTTAAAAGAACACAGACCATAAAAACAGACCACTACGAGGTGGGGGATATTATCACAATTAAAGTCGGTGAGGAAAAATATGACTTTATGGCAATGAGAGTGGAGGAAGACGGAACTATCTTTATGTGCCAAGAGTGCATTGGGAGAATGGCACACAATAGTGACAGTTGGGAAAATTCTGAAATCCGTGCATATATAAACGATGAGGTTTATAAGAATATCCAAAAGAAGTACAGAAAAAGACTTTTGCCATTTACGAAATATAATGATCTTGTGTCTATTCCGTCTGCAAGGGAAATGTTCAGAGAAGAAGATATTGACTTTGATTGTGATGAAGAGGGCGATTTCTTTAAACCTATGACAGATATAAAAAACAGAGTGGCGAAAGTACGTGGAGATAATTTCACGGCGTTCCTTTGGCTTCGGGCAGTCGCTTCGTCGTCCACCTTCGCGCATGCCACCCACACTGGTCGTGCGGACTACGGCGGCGCGAGCTGTTCCCTTGGCGTTCGCCTGCTTATTAAAATTGGAAATCCAGCCGGCGCGTCCGGCGGGGAGGCGTAATGCGTAAGAAACAAACCAGGGCGCATGATTTCACACCAGCCACGAGAAAGCGAATAGAAGATCGTGATATGGGATGTATCTTTTGCATGATGGGCTATCATATGCCGGAAAATGACTACTTTGCAACGCACACCTTTTCTATCATGCACTACATACCACGGTCACAGGGTGGTCTTGGAATTGAGCAAAATGCAGCAGTCGGCTGTATTTACCATCATAACTTGATGGATAACGGAAATAAGGGCTTGAGACCGGAAATGCTGGGGCTAATGAAAGCATATCTCCAGCGCATCTATCCGGGATGGAGCGAAGATAAATTGACATACAACAAATGGAAAGATATGAGATAAATGGTTGAAACACCTTAAGAACCAGCGATCTTACTTATACCACGAAAAAAAGTCATGGCGCCGCTTCGTAAGTGGGGCGGCAGAAAGGAGAAAAAATGACGATAAGAAAATGCGCAATCTGCGGAACATCGTTTGAAGCACATAAGCGCCAGAAGTATTGCACACCGACATGCGCAGAGATTGGAGATCTTCGGCTTAGAAGAAAGCGTTGCGAGAAAGAAAAAGAGAAAAGGGCAAAGATAGCAGAAGAAAAAAGGAAATACAGAAAAAACGGAAATCTTACCAAGAATGCCATAGATGCCAGAGAGAGCGATATGACCTATGGAAAGTACATGGCAAGAAACTATAAAGTGACAATCACAAGACACTAAGCGAGCATTATGCAGCAGGCAAAAGCAGACTATGCAGCAGGATGGAAAATGCAGCAGGCAAAGACAAACCATGCAGCAGGGGGGACAGAATGCCGGATATAAGACCGATAAACGAAAAGAAGTATGGAATTAGCAAATACGCTTTCCTGATGGCGAGGGCGTATTCTTTGCGTTATAACGAATGGAAAGAGGAATTGCGGAATATGCAAGCACACTTGCCATCGCAAAGAACAGATATCGAACACAGAAAGACCGGCACAACAAATCCGACCGAACAGATGGGGACGCGCAGGGCTGAACTGGTAACTAAGATAGAACTGATAGAAGAGACAGTAGAAGAGGCGACAAAAGGGCAAGAAGCTATGTATCCATATTTGTTGAGATATGTGACCGAAGAAAAGACCACATACAATCAGATGGTTGCGCTGGGGATGCCGTACGGGTCTACTTTGTTTTACGAGAAACGTCGGAAATTTTATTACCTTTTGTCGAAAAAAATATAGTGAGATAAGAGATGAGCAAAAAGAAAAGGAGAGAGCATCAGATAAAACTTATCACAAGATTGCTAATAGCAATTGGAACATTCCTAGCAGGTCTTGCGAGTTTTATAGATGCTCTCAGATAAGGGGAAGGGGCGAAAGCCCCGAACCTCTTAAATATAATAACTCATCTTGGAACATATGAAAAGATTAAGATTTAGCGATTTGTTTTTAGCGGTGTCCATCTTGATTTTTATCGCAACTAAGAGAAATATCTACAGTAGCATTATGCTAATGTTCGCATCTCTGTATACGCTTGTAGATGTTGTACCGAAACTAAGGAGGTGTAAAGAAGATGCCAAAGGGAGCACCAAATAAGCAAACCATAGCATCAGCCAAATATCAGGCAAAAGCCGGATATATGACGAAAGGCTTTAAAGTCAAGCGTGATCTGGTAGAACAGTTCGTAGAAGCATGTGAGCGCACAGGTACATCACAGGCGGCATGGCTGACACAGAAGATGCAAGAGTTCATTGAAGAAAATAAAAATTTATAAAAGTGCGGCACTCACAGGACAGTTTTATGTGTTATAGTGATAGTGTCGAAAGATATGAAAGAGAGTTCCAGCGGAATGCTGGGGCTCTTTTTCATGCTATATTCCTCTTAATGTATGAGCCACGTAGAAATATCTACGTGGCTCGATTGGTATAACAATGACGGATAAAGAAGCAAAAGCCTTTTATAATAGCAGACTATGGAAGCAAAAGAGAATAGAGGTATTAAAGCGAGATCATTTTGAATGCCAGGATTGTATCAAGAGGTCACGCACAACGGAAAAATATAACGGAGTTGTGATGAGGATATGCAGAGCCACAGAAGTGCATCACATCATCGAGTACAAGAAGCGACCTGACTTAGGTCTAGATGACAGTAACTTGATTTCACTTTGCACGAACTGCCACAACCTAAGACACGGACGGAGACCTAGAATGTTTCAACCGCCGAAAAAAAGAGTGACGGAAGAAGAATGTTTCAACCGCCGAAAAAAAGAGTGACGGAAGAGATGTGGTGACCCCCCCATCAATTCTCACAATTATTTTTATCGTGGAGAACGGGGTTGTGGGGGTAACTAAACAGAAAAATTAAATTTTTCGCGTGAAAAGGGTAAGGGGTGCACAAGGGTATCTGCCTTTAGGCCGAAAAATTAAGAACCAACATAAAGAAAGTCAAAGATTTTTGACCAGATCAAAAATATATGAAAAACAGGAAAAAGGAGGGTGTAAAATGCGAAAAATAACGGAAAAAATGATGAGAACAAGCCTACAAACGCAACTAAAAGCGCAAGGAAAGACGGACAATTTTTACATGGATATGGTCGAATCCTACATCTTCTACTGGAACATGAAAAGGGAACTGGAAGAGGATATCAAGGACAAAGGATTGCGCTATGAGTGTATCAATGGCAACGGCGTGAAGACGGAAAAAGCAAATGAGAGCGTTGTCAATTTGCAAAAGACAACGGCGACCATGTTGAAGATCTTGTCTGATCTGAAACTCCGGGAGCCGACGGCTACCGAGACCGATGAAACGAGCGGTTATTTATGATCCAATGCCGTGAGATAGACGAGTATATGGCTTATTGCCAGAAGCACAAAGAGTGGATCAACAAAAAGCGATGGCTTTTGCTGAAAAACGTCGTTGAACCGCTCATGAAAAGTGAGGATATCTTTTTTGACGAGGACAATTATAGAAATTGTCTGACCTTTATCGAAAAGAATTATTACACGCTGTTTCCATACGAGAAGTTTATTGCAGCATTTATCTTTATGTACAAAGACGATCTGCCGGTCTTCTCGAAGTTTTACATAAAAGAGGGACGAGGCAACGGCAAGGATGGTTTTATGGTGCCGATTGCAACATACCTTATGACACCACTCTACGGGGTAAAAAATTACAACGTGGAACTGGTGGCAAATTCAGAGAGCCAGATCAAGGACACCTACAAGGTAGCCTATGAGATGCTCAATGATAACAAGAAATTCAAAGGGAAATTCAAAGTAACCCTTGAATTGATAAAGAACCTTGCCACAGGCTCAGAGATGAAATACAACACGGCAAACGGCAAGACCAAGGACGGCAAACGTCCGGGGCTTGTATTCCTCAATGAGATACACGCTTATGAAAACTACGACAATATCAGTGTTTACGAATCCGGCTTAGGCAAGGTTAAGCACGCAAGGACATTTATTATCACAACGGATGGATATGTCAGAGATGGTCCTTTAGATGATTATGACAAATTGGCGCAGGAGATCCTGATCACGGGAGAAAACCCCATGGGCATTTTCCCTTTTATCTGTGAGTTGAATGACATGTCACAGGTAGATGATCCGGATGCATGGCACATGGCAAACCCTTCCATGGAATTTTTGCCGACGCTGGCAAACCAGATCATGAAAGACTATATCGAACAACAGATGTTGCCGTCCAAGCGTGCGGAGTTCATTGCCAAGCGTATGAACCTAAAGACCACAAAGGAAGAACAGGCAGTCACATCGTGGGACAACATTTTACGGTGCTGCTATGAAGACATCGAACGCAAGACACCACGGCAAGTTCCAGATACAAAAGGACAACTTGCCATTATCGGTATCGATTATGCGGATATTCGAGACTTCGCATCTGCCGGTATCCTGACGAAGACGGACGGGGGCGATTATGTATGGACGCAGCATACGTGGGTATGTGCACAAAGTCCATTCTTTAAGGACATCAAGTTCCCACTGGCAAATCAGGGACAGTCGGAATTTGATGATTTTACCGTAGTTGATGCGCCGGTCATATCCATTGAGAAAATAGTCAGATGGTGCGAGTACCGCATGATGGAATATGACGTAATAAAGATTGCGCTTGACACATATCGATACACACTGTTCGAAACTACGTTCCGGGAACATGGGATAAGTATTGAGAGCAGAGAAGACCCACAGGGAGTTGTCAGACTGATCCGCAAGATAGGATCCGCGACAGGTATCATTGCGCCGTTTATGGAAGCACTCTACGCGGAAGGACGTATGATCTACGGACAATCCGCTATCATGCGCTGGTATACCAATAATACCATGACGACAACGGACAAGTTCGGTAATAAGACTTTTGGCAAGATCGAGCCAAAACTTCGCAAGAACGATGGATTTATGGCACTGATGGTGGCAATGTTTTGCAAGGATTTGATAGAAGAGGTAATTATTTATGTTTGATTTTTTGTTTAAGAAAAAGGATGGCGAACTGACAAGCATATTGGAAGTGATAGATCAAGATATCACGGCGCTAAATGCGTCAAAGTTTGCCGTTGAAAAGGCGGTGGGGATGATCGCCAGGGCAATAGCAAAGTCGGAAATTGTCTTACAGGACAAGGACGGCAGGAGAAAAGATGAATTTTATTATGCATTAAATGTACGACCAAATGATAACGAGACGGCGGCAGTATTTTGGGACAGGGCAGTCAGAAGGCTCTTGACAGAGGGAGAATGTCTGATTGTGCAAATGCGTGGAAAATATTACATAGCAGACTCCTGGCAGGAAGATCAGTCGGTCATGCGCCAGAGAACTTATAGCAGCATCTCCATTTCCATGCACGGAAATAGCATCATGCTCAACAAAAACTTTAGGGCGAGAGATGTGATCTATCTGCAATATGAAAATATTAAGGCGAAACGCTACATGGATGCCCTGATAAGCAAGTATGATAAGACACTGGCAAGTGTAAATGAGGCTCTGCGCCTTGCTTCAACACCAAAATATAAATTGTCGCTGGACACAAGTGCAACGCTGAAAGAGCCACAGGCAGATGGGACAATAAAGACAATCACAAGAAACCAATACGAAAATAAGATCCGTAATATCCTGAGTTCTGACGAGATCTCCATAGCCTCATTAAGCCGTGGAATAGATGTGACACCACTCACAACTACCAACCGGGCAGAGGTCAATGACATTGAAAAAATCGAGGCTAGACAACAGGAAGATGCCGCAATGGCATTTGATATACCGATGGCGGCATACAAAGGAACAATTACAGAGAAATCCGACGCATCGAACGAGTTTATCACCTATGCCGTATCTCCGATTGCAAAGATCATAAACGATGCCCTGACGGAGACACTGATCGGGGTAGATGATTACTGCAAGGGCGAACGCGTCTTCGTATGGCTGAATAAATTTAAGCATGTGGATATCGTGGATGCAGCAGGCAACCTCGATAAATTGCGAAGTATTGGATTTACCCTTGATGAGATATTCGAATTGTGCGGATATCCACAATTAAACACAGAGTTCTCAACAACCAGAGTTGTCACAAAGAACTATGCAGATGAACAGCCGACCACATCCAACGAGGATGTCTAAGGGGCGTCAATGCGACGTCGCATAAATCTATGAAAGGAGAGAGAAATGGAAGAGAAGTTTTTACAGTTCCAACAGTCCGAAGATGGCAGGGAAGAGATCTTTTTGTATGGACCTATCCGCAAGCAGTCACTTTCAGAAAAAGTCTGGGAAATGGAATTTGAAGACGGCAGAATGGACGCTTTGACCTTTGAAGATCGCCTAAAGGCGGTACAGTCTGACGAGATCACGGTACGTATCAACTCATACGGCGGATCGGTATCTGAGGGTATGGCAATCTATAATGCTCTGAAAAATTCCGGAAAACAGGTTACAACCGTCTGCGACGGATTTGCTTGTTCTATTGCGTCCGTGATCTTTTGTGCAGGGGATAGACGCATAATGCCGGACACATCGCTTCTGATGATCCACAATGCGTGGACAGAGGGCGGAGATGGCAATGCAAATTATTTCCGTAAGTTAGCGGAAGACTTAGACAGGGTAACACAGCCGTCTGTCAATGCCTATGCGGCAATATCCAATTTGCCGGTTGAGGAAATCAAGAACCTCATGGATCACGAGACGTGGATCACGTCAGATCTGGCACTGGAATGGGGATTTGCCACGGAAGTGCCAAAAAGCGACGCAAGCCAGGAACTTTCACAAAGCCAGATCGTCAGACTGGTAAGAAGTAACACACAGATGTCTGCCAAGATCAAAGACTTGGAAACACAGATAGAAGAATTAACCACTAAGCCAGCAAACAGTTGGTCAAAATTTTTTAATTAACAGGAGGTAGAACATGAAAATCGAGAACATGACAAAAGAAGCAAAAGAGGAACTTATCAAGACCCTCAATGAGGCAGAGGACAAAGGACAGGCAATCTTGCAGGCAATCGAAGAGTTCAATGCCAAGGAACATGAAGCAATGATCCAGGAACTGATTGAGGAAAGCGCACGCGCAGAAGCCGATGCAGATTATAAGAGAAGTCTCAACCTTGCAAATCTTTCCGAGGAAGAGAAGTCATTCTATGAACTGATGAAAGATCCGAAGCAGGCGATCACCGCAGCACAGATCGACATCATTCCGACATCTATCATTGACAGAACCTTAGACGATGTAAAGAAAGCATCTAACATTCTGACCCTTGTCAATATGGCACCGGCAAATGTCCAAAAGTGGATCACAGCATCTCATACCGGTACGGCGGCATGGGGACAGTTATTGTCAACAGATGAGATTAAGGCAGAGTTGAGCGCAACCATCACAGATATGAACATCGAACAGAACACCCTTATGGTATTTATGGTTATTCCAAAGGCAATCAGCAAATTGGCACTGGAATACGTAGATAAGTATTTTAAGGCTATCCTTGCCGAGGCAATGCAGGATGGACTTGTAAGCGGATACTTAGATGGCGACGGCTCTAACGCTCCTATCGGTATCATGAGACAGATCAGCAAGACAGGCAGTGACGGCACACACACCGCAAAGACAGCCGTGTCTATTACATCATTCTCACCGAAGTCATTGGCACCGATCAGAAAGACTTTGTCAAATAATGGCAAGCGTACCGTTAGCGAACTTGCTCTTATCTGCAATCCATCAGATGAGGCTGAATATGTGGATCCTGCTTTGTTCGGATTGATGCCAACAGGCGCATATGGCAACACATCATTCACAAAGATAACGAAATACGTAGATGCAAACTGTCCAACAGGTAAGGCTGTATTTACTATGCCGGGCGTATATACCATGGGAGTTACCAGCGTAGAGATCAAGAGTTACGACCAGACGATGGCACTCAACAATGCCGACCTTGTGATCGGCACGGCATACGGCAATGGACGCGCCATTGATGATAACTGTGCCGTTGTGATAGATGTGACCAAGTTAGAGGAGTACATCCCAGTATGGAAGCAGGCAACCACAGCAACAGAGTAAGAGGTAGCGTATGGAAACACTGATAAGTGAGATCCGTGAAGAATTCAGAATACCGCCGTACTACTCGGACGATGCGATTGAAAGGAATATCAATGAGGGAGAGTTCCGGCTCTCCCGATTGAACCCTGATCAGGACATTGACACAGATATGGCATATCGGTCTTTAGTGAAGAATTATGTTTATTATGCTTTTTGCAATGTGATAAACGAATTCTTTGAGAACTTCGCGTCGGATATTCTGGAATGGCAGTTAGAAAGCGAGGTGGAAGATGCCACGCAAGAAAGCGAATAGGATCCCGTCATACTGTGACGGATATCTGGACTTGTTCCGGATAGAGGAAGATACCACGTCAGACTTTCCCAAAAGAGTAATGACCAATCTGAACATGCGGATTTATTTCAAAGAGGTATCTGTCTATGACCGCCTGCGCTTTGAACTGGGGCAGGGCGGCAAACAGGTCACCAAAAAGATCCGTATTCCACAATACAAAGAAGTAGACAGTAACTGCTTCTGTCTGATTGATGGAATATATCACCAGGTATATAACGCAGCCCATATCATGACAGATGATACATTTCCGGAGACGGAACTGACATTGATCGCACCGGAGAAAAACAGGGAGGTGGCAGAGTGACAAAAGAAGAATTAAGCACGCTCTTACATGGTGTATGCAAGACAGTGAACGAAGGTATCACTTCACAAAAGAATGAAAATGTATACCCTAGGATCGTTTACTGGGACTACGTCTGGGAAGATGTATTAGCGAGTGGGGAAACCTACGAAGATTTGAACACATACCAGATCAGCGTATTTGCACTTGTACCGCCACAAGAGAACGAAAGTCTTTTGAACCTGCGAAAGCAGTTACGCACTGCCGGAGAGCATCCGAGGATTTATCACGAATATAACGATAGTGACGGCGTATGGCATTCCTACATGTCACTCCAGGTAGATTGCGGAGTGGCAGAAGTATGAGCGGGGAAGTAACCTTCGAAGTGGAGGGACTGGAAGAGTTCCAGAAGGCAATGGCAGAATTCATAGACAAGGCAGATGACAGTAACGTAATCAGGGTGCTGAAAAAAGGCGCTGACACATTTACAAAAGACCTGCTGAGCCTGCCAAAGCCAAGAAGCCGTATCCGTGCAGCAGGATATACGCACATGGTAGATACCTTTGCAGACAGGATAAACGGGAAAGAAATAGAGGTTGGATGGGGCAAGTATTATGGTCCTATGGTAGAACATGGAACGGTCAAGATGAGCGCACAGCCTCACTTGAACCCAACATTCAACCGAAACGCAGAAAGATATTACAAGATAATGATAGACGAACTTTGGAAAGGAGTTAATTTATGAGCATGACAACAAAAAGACCACCAATCAAAGAGTCCGTAGGAGCGCAGTATGTATGCTTTGACAAGATGGACGATGATGGCGCATGGACAAGTACCTTTGAAGAAGAGGTAGAAAAGACGGAGACCGTCAAAAAGGTATCGGTAACGGAAAATAGCAATTCTTCCGATGTTTATGCATCCGGCAAGGTCTACGACCAGGAGGCGAAGACAAACACATCTACCATCGAGGTAGAGGTCATTGCATTCCCAGATGATACAGTAGCAAAGATGCACGGCGACAATGTAGATGAGGGCGGTCTGATCCTTGCAGGTGGTAACCGTATCAAACCATTCTTTGCATATGGCAAGGTTGTCCAGTTGAAGAACAACAAGGTAAGATTGGACTGGTACCCGAAATGTAAGTTGACAGAGAACACGGACGAGACAAGCACCTCAGGAGAATCCTACTCCGAACAGACAGACACCCTGACGATTACAGCCTATCCGTTCAATGATGATGGCGATATCGTATCAAGAGTATCTTCAGAGGTAAACTGGCCGGACGGACTGACAGAAGAAAAGTTCTTTAGTAAGCCGATCCTTACCAAGGATGATCTTGCATCCGTCATTGCGGCAAAGACAACAGCGACAACTTCCACCACAGGAGATAAATAATGGACGAGAGAGTTTTACATCTTGAGGACGGCAGTACAGTAGAGGCGAAGGTCAACTTCGCCACTCTGTATTATATGCAAAAACTGGGGGTCAATGACCTCATGGAACAAGCGGAGGAAAATAAGAAGAAAACCAAAAGAAGAGAATACTCCGCAGATGACAGCATGGAAATCCTTGCGAAAATGCTATATGTGATCATGCTTTCCAATGGCAGGAAATGCACCTTTGAAGATGCTTTGGTACTTTTGCCGCTCGATGATACAGAATTTGTAGAAGTCATGGAGGACTTTGAAAAGAAACTGGGAGACTTCAAAAAAAAACAGGAGTCGAAGATGACGATGAAGGTTTTTACAAAGGACTTGAAATAGATTGGGCAGAATACATGGTACTAGCAAGGCAGATGGGAATGAGCGAAGATGAATTCTGGCACTCATGCCCGATATTTTTCAATGAGTGTGCCGAGAAGTACATGGAATTGGAAAGACAGAAAGGAGGGCTAGGAAATGGACGACCTTAAAAGAGTTGGGCTTGTCTTTACCTCTGAGGGGGCAGTTGATTTCAAAAAGACCCTAAAAGAGATCAATGCAGCAGTCAAGGAAAACTATTCTGAGTTTAAATTGGCGCAATCTGAGTGGGACAAATCTACCAAGACAAGTGAAAAACTGGAAGCCAGACAGAAATACCTGGCAAATCAGACCAGCCTGTATACTCAAAAAGTGCAGCAGTTAACGGAAGAACTAAAAGAGATGGAGTCCGCAGAAAATCAGGACGCCACTGCCATCGAAAAGAAAAAGGCACAGTTAAATCTGGCACAGGCAAAGTTGAATGAGTATGACAAAGACCTAAAAAAGGTGACGGATGATCTGAAATACCATACAACGGAACTAAACGAAACATCTGATAAACTAAAAAACTTTGGAAAGAGTTCCACCGACGTCGGAAAGAAAATGTCAGTCGTCAGCGGTGCAGTTGTAGGCATTGGCACGGCGGCAGTGAAAACGGCAGCAGATTTTGAAAGCAGTATGTCAAAGGTAAAAGCCCTATCCGGTGCCACGGGAAGTGATCTGGAAAAACTGACCGACAAAGCGAGAGAAATGGGAGAAAAAACCGTATATTCCGCAACGGAAAGCGCAGATGCCCTATCTTATATGGCACTTGCCGGTTGGGACACTAACCAGATGCTGGCAGCAATCGAACCGATTTTAAACCTTGCGGCGGCATCCGAGATGGATCTGGCAGAAGCCTCTGACATTGTCACTGACTATATGACAGCCTTCGGAATTGAGTGTGATTCTGCCGGAGTAAATGCAACACACTTTGCCGACCTGATGGCATATGCCATGTCATCTTCCAACACGACCACAGAACAGTTGGGAGAAGCCTATAAGAATGTGGCAGCAACGGCGGCATCTTTTAGTTATACAGCAGAAGAGACAACAGCAGTTCTTATGACCATGGCAAATGCTGGTGTAAAAGGTGGAGAAGCAGGCACGGCACTTTCCGCTATCATGACAAGACTTGGAACAGATACAAAAGCCTGTGCGAGCGAGTTGGAACAATACGGCGTGCATGTATACGATGCTGAGGGAAATGCCAACAGTCTCTCGACCGTTCTGGAAGGTTGTAAGAATGTATGGGGACAACTGACGCAGGAACAACAGGTAAATCTTGCAAAGACGATTGCAGGGACAAACCACTATGCTGCATTCTCGACGATCATGGACGGCTTGCAGGAAGGAGCAGAAGGCGCAGGGAGCAGTTTTACCAATTATGCCGAAGCCTTAGAAAATTGTGATGGCGTAGCGGAAGACATGGCAGCAACCATGCAGGACAACCTAAATGGCCAGCTAAAGGAATTGCAGTCAAAACTGGAAGAGACAGCGATAGAAATCGGCAATGAACTTCTGCCAACCATAAAAAAAATAGTAGATAAGATAGGCGAATGGGTGGACAAATTCAATAGTCTGGATGAGGGAACAAAACAGGCGATTGTTGTGACGGGGCTGATCGTTGCCGCTATTGGTCTGTTGCTGATCGTAGTAGGACAGATGGCTACCGGAATAGGAAGCATCATAGGGCTTGTAGCAAAGTTGTTGCCGGTTATTGGGGGCATATCACCTGTAGTGGTGGCAATTATTGCAGTTATAGCGCTCTTGGTAGCTGCTGGCGTAAAAATATATGAGAACTGGGACACGATCTGCGAAAATTGCTCGAAATACTGGAACAAGATAAAGGACACCATCAGCGGAGTAATAGAAGCGATCAAAGGTTTCTTTACTGGTCTAAGCGATAAAGGCAGAAATACCATGAATGAGATCAAGAATTGGTGGTCGAACGGCTGGGAAAGCACAAAAAATACGTTCAACGAGAAGTGGTCAGGAATAAAGCAGATCGGAAGTAATGGAGTAGAACATTTAAAGAATGGATTAAGCAGTGTAATCGGATTTGCACAGAATAACTGGCAGGCGATAGGGTCTTTTATTTCAAATCCATTTTCAAGTGCTTTCCAGTTGCTCTATAACAATTGCTCAACCTTCCGGAATTTTATGAGTAATTTTATCAATGCTATAAAAAACCTCTTTAACTTCACGTTTACGTGGCCACATGTACCGCTTCCGCATTTTGGGATAAGTCCAAGCGGATGGAAGGTGGGTGACCTGCTAAAAGGAAAAATACCGCACCTGTCAGTACAGTTCTATAAAGAGGGTGCACTTTTAAACAGTCCGACCATCTTCGGATTAAATGGCAATAAAGCCATGGTGGGCGGTGAAGCCGGTGCAGAAGCGATCCTTCCGGTAGAAAAACTGGTTGATTTCATGCGGACAGTCAATCGGGAACAAAGTGACGATCTATCCAAGCAAATGGGGGCAATCATGTACGAAAGCATGAAGAAAGCACTCCGAGATGTAGACTTGTCCATCATTTTAAACGATGAAAAGGTAGGCGAAGCATTTGCCACCTACCTAAGAAAGGAGCTGTTTGCTTAGTGGAATATTTCACATTTAAAGGAAAATCCAGCGCGACGCTGGGCGTCCTTATGTCAGATGAGTGGGTATATGCAAAGGCGGCGCAAAGATACGATACAACAGAGATCGACGGCAGGGACGGGGCAATCCTTACCCCTACCGGCTTTTCACTGGTAGAAAGAGATGTGGACTGTACGCTTTTAAATCGCAAGAGACTAAACGATGTCATGGCATGGCTGAACGGCAGTGGAACTTTAGAGTTTGAAGGACGCTACCGAAAAGCCTACATCTATGACGAGATCGATTATACCAATCTCGGTGTCAATCGTAGTAGTTTCAGTATTCCTTTTATCATGGAGCCATTCTGGTATAGGGAAGACGGCTATGCACTCTACGAAAACGGATCATCCGTGGAAAACAATGGCAATTATGACGCAGTACCACTTTTACAGATCACGGGAAAGGGAGACGGCACAGTTACACTGGGCGGTGTCACAATACAAGTCTATGACCTGGAAGAAAGCGAGACGCTTGAGATTGATTGTCTGGAAATGTCGGAAAACCTCCCGGCACGTGTTGGGATCGGATTTGAATATCCAAGACTTGCACCGGGCAAGAATGAAGTGAAAATTACCGGAGATCTGACATTGAAGGTTAAAAGGAAAGACAGGTGGATCGGATGATAAAGATATATGGACCCACAGAAAAGAAATTCAAAACTAACGGACTTGGAACGATACAGCCAATATCTTGCATAGAGACAAAGAAAAAGGGCATTGAGGAGTGGCAGATAGAGATCAAGGCGGATATTCAGTATAAAGACCTGCTTGCAAGAGATAACATCGTTGTAGCAGATACCAAGGAAAAAGGGGCACAGGCTTTCCGCCTGCAAGATCCGGAGATATCAGACAGTCGCGTGGAAGTCACGGCAAGACATGTTCTTTTCGATGCGGAGAACCTGATCCTTGTAGATGTTCGACCGGAAAATCAAAGCCCGGTCGGATATATGCGATGGTGTAATGAAAGAACAGACACCACAAGCCCATTTACATTTTCAGGGGATGCAGCAGGCACGGGGACAAATTATTTTATCCGAAAGACATTGCTTGACGCTATGGAACAGGCGCAGGAAACCTTTCAAGCGGTTTTTGACTGCGATAATTTCAATCTGAACATCATGGCAAGCGTGGGAAAAGATAATGGATATAAGGTGGCATATGGAAAGAACATCCAAGGTATTAAGATCTCACAGTCATGGGAGGATGTAGTCACGAAGATACTTCCGGTGGGAACGGACGGAGTGTTATTGCCGGAAAAGTTCCTGACGGCAGACATATCTTATAAAGTTCCTTACACAAAGGTAGTTAAGTTTGACACAGATACACAGGACGAGGACGGGACAGAGATACCGGAAGAAACGCAGATCGCCCAACTGCGCACACTGGCACAAGCATATCTGGACACAAACAAATATCCGCAGATTTCCTATGAGGTAAAGTCAGACGTGCCACAGGAGCTATCCATTGGCGACACAGTACATATCAAGCACCCTGTAGTTGATATTCCGGCAGAGGTACAGGAATACACCTATGACTGCAATACAAAGAAGGTCAAGAGCCTGACTTTTGGAAATTACGACAACAGCAATTCCAGTTACTACCAGGCAACTTTGAAAAATGCCATCAATGCAGCAGTTGACGATGTAAAAGACACTTTGGGAAATCAGGGAAAGCATTTAAGTGCGGTAGACGTTGCCATGGCGAAGATGAACAAAGAGATAGAGAACTCGACCGGATTTTATACGACGGAAGTAACGGAAGATAATGTGACAATCTATTATATCCATGACAAACCAAACCTGTCAGACAGTAAGATCGTATGGCGAACATCTGCGGAGGTCATGTCAGTATCTACCGATGGGGGCAAGACGTGGAACGCGGCAATTGATGCAAGCGGCGAAGCAGTCTTGCAGACCCTAAGTGCCAATGGCATCAATGCAGACTGGATCAATGTCGGAACGATCAAGAGCCGCAAGATTGACAACGGAGCATTCACGGTGGACGAATCCGGAAATGCGGTGGCTAATTCTATCAAGATCCAAGGCGGTTCCGTAAATATTGAAACCTCAACGGAAAGCGAGAGCATCATTGCACTAAGTTACATCGAGCAGGCAACAGGATATGCCGCAAGCGCTACCTCAAAATACTCACCGAGGGGCGTGACGATCGCAGGAGAACATTCAGACGGAAGCACAGAGAGCGTCGCACTGGATCCGTCGGCACTATCTGCATCTTATACATGGCCAAGCGGAGGCGGTGGAAAATATGAGATCAACGCCAACGGACTATATGTGGAAGATACCACAAGCGGATCTACAGGCTTTGGCAACTATGCTTCCAATCGGTGTTATCTGGAACGTGGTGGCAACTACATCAAGGGAACACCAAGCGGAGGCTGGACGAAAGGATCTGACAGCCGTCTGAAAGAAGATGTAAAGGAACTGACCATAAGTGACTTGCTGGATCTGGTCAAGCCGGTGTCTTTTAAATACAAATCATCTGAAGGGCAACACTTTGGCTTCATTGCACAGGATGTAGAGGAGGCATTGAAGAAAGTAGGGATAGAAGATGCCGCAATGGTGGCACAACCGGATGAACAGACACCATATTATGGGCTGGACTATAACGAATTTACGGCAATCCTCTGGAAAGTATGCCAGGAACAGGAAGAGGAAATAAAGAAGTTGAAGGAGAAAGTATATGGATAAGACATTAAGCGAGATAACGCTGGATCTGGTACAGGAGAATTATGCTGTTGTACGTGCGATGCAGTATGACCATCTGGGAAGAACGGTAAGGGTCAATGTCACGGATAACAGAGATGCTTACACCGTACCGGATACCGTCAAAGCAATGATCAAGTACATCAAGCCGGATGGTAACGGCATATTTAATGACTGCGAGATTGTTTCCGGACATGTGGAATTTACTTTTGACGAACAGATGTTAGCAGCATCTGGCACATGCAAGCCGTGCATCGTTCTGATGGAAGATGAAACAACACTTTCCTCGATGACATTTACCCTTGTCATTGAGAGCATGGCACTGCCTAACAAGGAAATAGAGTCATCTTACGAGTATGACACACTGACCCACCTGATCACCCATCAGGAAGAAAATCTGGAAAAGACAAAGACATATGCCGAAAACGCCGCCACGAGTGAAGCCAACGCAAAGAGTTCAGCAAGTGCAGCCGCCACCAGTGAAAGCAATGCCAAAAGTTCGGCAAGCGCAGCCGCTGCCAGTGCAACAACAGCATCCACCAAGGCAAGCGCGGCGGCAACCAGTGCCACTAATGCCAAGACAAGCGAAAGCAATGCAAAGAGTTCAGCAAGTGCAGCAGCGTCAAGCGCCGATCAGGCGGCAAAAGAAGTGGAAAAGATAAATGGTTATCAGGCAACTTATTACGATGCCACACAAGAGGCGATCGTATTTACATCGATCGCATCAACCTATGACAGTGACAACAAATCTATCACATTGGAGGTATAGAAGATGGAAGCAAACAAAATCATATTAGCAAACGGAAGTGAAATTGCATTGGAAGATGCTACAGCGAGAAGTTTCTTAGAGATTTCTGATAATAAAAACGGCATCTTCCGTGGGAAGAATTTAGGCACATTCGCCAGTGCCACAGAATTTGAACAGTTTGTATCAGATCACAAGATTTCAACAGGTGTCTTTGATGACCTGTATCTGGGTGACTATTTCATAATCAAGGACGGAACATATAACGCACAATGGATGATTGCAGGATTTAACACGGAATACAACAAGGGAGATACTGCCGTAACAAAGCAGACCATATCCCTTGTAAACCGCACCACGATCACATCGGCAAAGATGAATGAAAGTAATACGACAGAGGGCGGATATAAGGGAAGTGCGATGAACACCACTACAATCCCGACCATTGTTGAGAAGATCCAGACCATATTTGGCGATCATTTGATCCAGCGCAGAGTATTGATTTCAAATGCGGTCAATACTTCGGCGGCATCTATGGCAGGAGCAGGAATGACCGGAGCATCCAGCGGGTGGGAATGGTCGTCACAATATGCCACACTCCTGACGGAGCCGCAACTCTATGGCACGACCGTATGCAGCAGTAGTTTTTATGATGTAGGCGAAGGATGTCAGCAACTTCCGGTGTATAAATTTATCAATCACACGAGATATTCGCGTACGTCCCTTTGGCTTCGGGCGGTCGCTTCGTCGTCCTACTTCGCTTATGCCGACGGCGGTGGTCGTGCGAACTACTACGGCGCGAGCTATTCCCTTGGCGTTCGCCTGCTTATTATTGTCGGATAATCCCGCGCCCGTGCGGCGCGGACAGGAAAAAAAGAATGGAAGAAATACTAAAAATAATAGAAAGGAACAGCGAGACGATCCAAAGACAACAGGAAATGATCCGGATCTTGTCTGAGTTGCTTCTTAATTACATGACACTGGAGGAACTGGAAAATGTCTGTACCACTGAGCGAGAGAACGCAGAGCAAAGTTGAATTCTATAACAAAGCGTACAAACTGGATGCAATCATAACAGGATACCTCATCAGGGATTTTGGAGAAAAGAAAACTTGCCGCGACCTGCGTGCTTTCACCAATCAGGCGAAGATGAGTGCAGAAGATATGCAGAAGTTCGAGGAACTCTGCAAGAAGTATGGAATTGAAACGGAAAGTAAATGGCCGTCGTGGGTCTTGGAAGAAAAACGAAAGAGGGTATTAAAGACAATGGATGAACTCTTTGAAAATATCACGGCGGCAAACACCATCTATCCCAATACGATGGCAGAGTTTAACCTCCGACGCAACTATCAGTGGAAAGCCATTGCCAACTGCCAGCAATTAGAACAGTTGTTGCTTCGGATTATCAGGCAGTTCCCAGTCGATGCAGAAAAATATATGCATGTTGTCGAACTGATACAGGAAGAGACAACGACACTGAGAAACTGGAAGAAATCAGATAATAAAATAAGAACAAAACTCATGGGGTAAAGGCTGAAAACGTACGAACCTTTGGCTTCGGGCAGTCGCTTCGTCGTCCAACTTCGCTAATGCCAACAACAATGGTAATGCGAACTACAACGGCGCGAGCAATTCCCTTGGCGTTCGCCTGCTTACCGACCCACAAATCGGACAAAGAGCCGCGTGGGACAAGATAAGGAGCTTTTATCCCGTCCGAAAGGGCAAAACACAAGATCACGATGTAAAAGGATACGTCTTGCTACTGTAAACGTGGTTATGAAAGTAAATGCAAATGATCTGATTGAATCTTACTATCGCGCAGCGTCTTCTGTCCACTGGAAAGAGAGCGTGCAAAGATATGAGATCTATTTGCCGGAAAACATCTTGAAATTAAAAAGAAGATTGGAGGATGGAACATATGAGCCGAAACCGTTCACAGAATTTGAAATCCATGAGCGTGGCAGGACGAGGTGGATAAAAAGTCACTGTATTGAAGACCGTGTCGTGCAAAGATATGTGTGTGATTTTATTTTACTGCCAAAGATCCAACCGAAACTGATATACAGGAACGGTGCGAGCCAGAAAGGGAAAGGCATATCTTTTCAAAGAAAGCAGTTTGAAAATGATATCCACAGGTTCTACCGAAAATATGGAAGAGACGGCTATCTGGTATTTGGGGATTTTTCCAAGTTCTTTGACAACATAGACCACGAGATTGCCCTGGCACAGATCAGACCACTGCTAAACGATGATGAGTTTGACCTGATCGAGAAGTTGTTTCGAGCCTTCGAGGTAGATCTGTCATTCCTACCAGCGGAAGAATTTAAAAGATATCGGGACGGGGTATATAACTCCGTGAAGGTACATAAGCCAAAGAACTATCACGGAGACAAAAGCAAGATGCTAAAGAAGTCGGTAGGCATCGGGAGCCAATTATCCCAAGCGGTGGGGATTTTCTACCCGACGGCGTTTGACAATTATATGACCTGTGTTTTAGGAGTCTTCGCTTATGGAAGATATACGGATGATTTCTATATCATGGCAAAGACTGAGCAGGAGGCGAAAGAATATGTCAGGCATATGGAGGAACAGGCGAAAAGACTTGACATATACATAAACAAGAGGAAAACGCGCATCATTCCACTGACAAGTGAATTTACCTATCTAAAAACCAGATACATCTTGACAGAAAATGGCAGACTGATCCGGAAGATCCCAAAAGAGACCCTAAGGAGAGAAAGGAAACGTCTAAGGAAATTTGAAAAAAAGATCAAGGCAAAAGAAATGACCAACGAACAGGCAGAGGCTTGCTACAGATCGTGGCGAGGCACATATAAAAAATACGACAGCGGATATGCAATAAGAAACATGGACATTTATTTTGACAAATTATGCAAAGGAGAAAACAATGGACGAAAAGCAAATCATTGAACAAAAGATCAGAGACCTAAAAAGCACCTTATATTCATCAGCGTCAGATATTGGCGACTGGAAGATTGCAAAGTGTATGGAATACTCCATGTGCGGAGAGACAGCCCCGTATGATATCGCGGAACTGAACAAAAAACGGCAGGCAGTGCGTGATGAGATCAATGAACTGGAAGAGCAACTAAGCACAATGGAGGAAACAGAATGAAGCGACTAGCGATTTATCTGGCGGCAATGACCGGAGGAAGAGAAAAAGAAGTACTTTGCACTATGTCAGGCGTGATCGGAGCCGTGGCAAGTTCATGGTTCGGGGGATGGGATGAAAGCATCAAAACCCTTATTATCTTTATGGCAGTGGACTATATTACAGGTCTTGTAGTCGGCGGTGTCTTTAAAAAGAGTACGAAAACGGAGACAGGAGCCTTGGAGAGCAAGGCAGGGTGGAAAGGACTTTGCAGAAAATGCGGTACACTTGTCCTGGTGCTGGTGGCTTGTCGGGTAGATGTAGCAACCGGTACGACCTATGTCAGAGACGCGGTCGTGATCGGCTTTGTGGTAAATGAAGCAATCTCTATCACAGAAAACATCGGACTGATGGGCGTACCACTTCCGGCAGTACTAACAAAGGCAATCGATGTATTGCAGACAAAAGCAAATAAGGAGGCAGAATAATGGTAGTAGATTTATCAAAGTATAATACAGTAACAGACTGGAATGCAGTAGCACAAAATATATCAGGCGCATTTATCCGCTGTGGCTACAGAGGATATGTGGTCGGTGTGATTTCCGAGGATAATAAGTATCGTATGCATGCAGAACAGTGCAAAGCGGTCGGTATTCCGTTCGGTGTCTATTTTATGTCACAGGCGATCACGGAAGATGAAGCGAGAGAGGAAGCAACCTACGCAGTAAACATGGCAAAGGCATACGGCGCAACACTGCCGGTCTTTATCGACTCTGAAGACGGAGACGGCACGGCAAAAGACGTACGCGCAGATGGATTATCACAGGATCAGAGAACGGCAGTTGTCAGAGCCTTTTGCGAACAGGTCAGAGCCTTAGGTTTGCAGGCTGGTGTATATGCGTCAGAGAATTGGTTTCAGACGAGACTTCACTATGATATGGTAAAAGAGCATTTAATCTGGGCAGCAAAGTATGGAGTAAATGACGGATCTGCACACGATAAGCCGGCACTGGAACGGGTAGACATCTGGCAGTATTCCAGCCGTGGCAGTGTGACGGGCATTTCCGGAAATGTAGATGTCAATGAATGCTATCTGGATATCAAAGCAGTCACGCCGACACAACAGAAACAGACCGCACAGGTAACAGATACCACGACAGATGCATTTTACAAGGTGGCTGTACGTGACAGAAGTACCGGAGCAGTCACATGGTTGCCAGAGGTAAAGAACCTGGAAGATTATGCCGGCTTGAATGAAAAGAAGATGGTCGTCGGCATCATGACAAGAGCCTCCCAAGGCGAGACGCGTACGCAGGCTCATGTTAAGGGCAAAGGCTGGTACTCTATTGTGACCGGATACGATGAGAATGACAAAAAGAACGGCTTTGCCGGGGATCTGGTCAATGAGATCGATGCTGTTATGATCTACTATGTGACACCGGAGGGACTGAAAAACGCTATCGGCGGCTATCGTAAAGCAAAATACGCAGTGTCCGTGGAAGGAAACAAAGGCTTTTACTCCTGGCAGTATGACAATGAAACAGGAACATCTCCGGAGGGAAAGAAACAAGATGGCTATGCCGGAACATATGGCAAGTCTATTGACGGACTGCAATTGTGCTTCGTATAGATATAAGGGAGAGGGCTTCGGCTCTCTCTTTTTTGCATGAAAAAGCGACATCCGCATAGTGGATACCGCCTTAAATATTTTATGATTGTGCCTGCAACTTAGAGATAAGAGCCTCTTTGAGAACCTTAGAATAGTTGATACCGGAATTTTCGCAAGCCGTATTGAGCCAAGCAGGAATAGTAAGAGTTTTTTTAACTGCTTTATCGTCATAAGCGCGAGCGTATTCATCGAGATCAACACATACCAGGTTGACAAATGCATCATCTTCGTCTTTTTCCACATCAGTAAGTGAAGATGCTGGTGGGAGAGGATCTCCGTCACGCAAAGAGGTAAATAAATACTGACCGCATGCTTCCTGCGCCATAGCAAAGGCATCGGCAAGGTTATCGCCAAATGTGGCTAGATCATTTAAGTCTGGAATAATCACAGAAAAACGACCGTCATCTTCTGGGTAAAATACAGCAGGATAAATGTAATTCATAATGAAAGCCCCTTTCTTTTTGGTTGGCATAGATACAATACTTACAAGAGAATGATAACAGTATATGTCAAAATACATTGATTGTCGACCTTAAATGAAAATGCGTATTAAATACGCATAAAAATATTGACAAATACGTATTCAGTGCGTATAATACAAATATAAAGAACGAAAGGAGATATATATTTGAAACGAGCGGACTTAATTAGGACGCTAGAACAAAACGGATGGTATTTGTTGCGAAATGGTTCTAATCACGACATATACACCGATGGTGTAAAGAAAGAGCCAATTCCAAGGCACAAAGAGATCAGCGAACGACTAGCGAAAACCATTCTAAAAAGGGCAGGGGTATAAAACCCCTGTTCTTACAGAATCCTAATTAAGTATATTGTTAAAGGAGAGCAATCACAGGAGGTAGGAGAAAATGGCTGTAGTATATCCGGTTATATTATCAAAAGAAGCTAATGGATATTTTGTTACTATACCAGATTTCGACGCAAATACAGAAGGAGAAACACTGGAAGATGCTATTTTTATGGCAAGAGATGCTATTGGAATTCTTGGTATAGAAATGGAAGACGAAGGAGAGCAGTTACCAAAACCTTTTTCACGGACATATGAAAAGGAGTTAGGAGATCAGGAGGCACTTATCGATATTGATTTTGAAGATTACAGAAAGAAACATGATAATCGTACAGTGAAGAAAAACTGTACGATACCATATTACTTGAATGCACAGGCGGAAAAAGCGGGCATAAATTTTTCACGGTTGTTGCAGGATGCACTAAAGCGAGAACTATCTTGTTGATTTTATCGCGGAGTGTGATATAATCTGATGTATTCAAATATATACCTAAAGAGGAGCGCCTTGTCGTGGGGTGCTCTTTTTTGATGCAGTTTGCCCTATTTTTGCCCTATTTTGCAAAAAACGGATCATGTAAAATGGCTACAATCCTTGATTTTACTAGACTTTTCGAAAAATGGTAGATTTCCCACCGCCGGCACT
>CAVLBP010000008.1:0-35485 GCA_963661325.1 bacterium | reverse complement strand
ACACAGAAGGATGCTTTCTTCTTTTTTATTTTTCCTACTAAAATTTTACCCTAACCGTTTTTTATCCCAAAAGGTTTCCCAGCATCTCCTGTAAAAGGGCTTCCTGCTCCGCAGGTGTCATAGCATCCGTTTCCTCTTTCTTCCCTCTTACGACCGGATCCGCCTCTCTAACCAGGGGCTTTTTTTCTGCCTGTCCGTCCGTCTCCCCATAGTCCTCCAGAACGTCCTGCACATAAACCCGGATCTGCTCTGCTGCGCGTTCACACTTTTTCGCAAAATGTGCAAACCGGATAAGAAAAATAAGGAAAAGCAGGACAAGTAGAGCCAAAAGACCCAGTCCGATCCAGCCCTCTGCTCCTGCTAATTTTTCCAGCCATGTCATATCCACCTGTTCTTCCTCCTTTTGCTTTTCTTCCTATATAAAATGGTACAAGCCTTTGTCCGCAAAAAATGACGTAAAAAGTAGACAGTCACCATCTTGACAATTAGCAAAAGCAAGGTAAGATTGATATAGATTAGAATAAAGGAGTTTCTTATGAAAAAAATAGTTATGACAGGTGGCGGTACAGCAGGACATGTAACGCCAAATATTGCTCTGTTTGAATCTTTACAAAAAGATGGATATGAGATCCATTATATCGGTTCCTACGAAGGGATCGAGAAAGGACTGATCGAGGACAAGAAGATCCCATACTACGGTATCAGTTCCGGCAAGTTCCGCCGTTATCGTTCCTGGAAGAACCTGACCGATCCTTTCCGTGTGCTTCATGGTTTCTTTCAGGCAAGACGCCTGCTGGGACGGATCCGCCCTAATGTGGTCTTTTCCAAAGGTGGCTTTGTCTCCGTGCCGGTCGTTATGGCTGCAAAGACCAGACATATCCCGGTCATCATCCATGAATCAGACCTGACTCCGGGACTGGCAAACAAACTTGCGATGCCATCGGCTACCAAGGTATGCTGCAATTTCCCGGAAACATTGCCTTATCTGCCAAAGGAAAAGGCTGTCCTTACCGGATCTCCGATCCGTCAGGAACTTTTACACGGCAACAAACAGGCAGCTAAGGATTTCTGTGGATTTACCAGCGACCTGCCTATCCTCATGGTCATGGGCGGCAGTATCGGCTCTGTCTATATCAACAATGCCATCCGTGGATGCATCGATACCCTGCTGACCAAGTACCAGATCATCCATCTGTGCGGCAAGGGAAATATCGATGAGTCCCTCAAGGATAAAAAAGGATATGCACAGTTTGAATATATCAGCGAGAACCTCCCGGATCTTTTTGCAGCCGCAGACCTTGTTGTTGCAAGAGCCGGTGCCAATTCCATCTGTGAACTTCTGGCACTACATAAGCCAAACATCCTGATCCCACTCTCCAGAAATGCCAGCCGTGGCGATCAGATCTTAAATGCCAATTCCTTTGCAAAACAGGGCTTTTCCGTGGTGCTTGAGGAGGAAGAAGTCACCTCCGAAAGTCTCATGGCAACCATTGATGATGTCATGGCACATCGCAGCAAATATATCGATGCTATGAAAAACAGCGGACAGATGAACGCGATCGAAACTATTATGGGTCTGATCGAAGAAGTCAGCCGCTAGACATAAAAATAAAAAAGATGTCTCTACAAGATTGAGAAATTCTTTCCCATGGTGTAGAAACATCTTTTCTTTTTGTTTTATTTACTACATCCGGATCTGGTCGCGGATTGCATCCAACTCCTCAGCACTAAACTCGCTGTGGCTCCATGTGACATCCTTTGGATTGCCGCCTTCGTAGCGTGGGATCACATGCATGTGGAAATGATGCACTGTCTGTCCTGCGGCTTCCCCATTGTTCTGCACAAGATTGATACCATCACAGTGCAGGGTCTCTTTTAAATGCGCTGCCACTTTTTTTGCTGTCGGAAGTACCTGAGCCGCCACCTCATCCGGTATCTCAAATACATTGGCATAATGATCTTTTGGCAGGATCAGGCAATGTCCCTTGGTTGCAGGCTCCGCATCCATGATAACCTGAAAATCCGCATCCTCAAAAACTACTCTGGATGGAATATCTCCATTTAAAATCTTACAAAAAATACAGTTGTCGTCTCTCATTTTCGCATCTCCTTTATCTACTACTTACTTGTCCTGTGTAAAAGTAAAAATATCATCCAACATACGCAGTGTCTTAAAGTTACCCTTGGTCGTCAGATCTCCCACGCTAAAGGCTCTCTGAAATGTCATCTGTCCACGCACCAGTTGATCCATGATCTCCTGCGGCACTTTTAAGTACACATCGATCTCCTCTTCCTGCCCGTAATGGCAGACAATTTCATCGCCATCCACACCGACAAATAAAGGCTTTTTCTTACCACCGATCATAAAGAGGTAGCGAGCCGAGAAATCCGGCTGTGGTGCAAAATGCGACTGAAATTCCATAATGTACTCGGTTGCCGACTCCTGCGCCTCCTTGCCCATCATACCGCGGAACATGCTGGATAGTTCCTCAATATCCTGCTTCTGTTTCTTGACATAATTATCATCTGATACATACTGTGATAACTGCTCACTCTCCTGTGGCGTCAGTTCTAGTTGCTGGGTACGAAGGATGCTTCTTGTGACCGCCTGATTGCTGGTCGGCAGCCCTTTTGACTTCTGTGAGATCGTGCGGTAAAGGTTTTCTGCCTTCTTCTCAATGATGTGAGCATATTCCTGATTGACCTGAAAACTCACGATGTCCTCAACATAACCACACAGTCCGGCACAAGGCAGACCACCCAGAATCTCCCATGCATTTTCCAGAGTCAGTGCACCTTCACGCTCCCCATAAGTCGTAGACATAACAACCGGCTGCATATAAATAGAAGAAATACTTTCCTTATCGCCATAGAGCCAGCAGGCATCCAGAAATTGGTTCATATATCCGCCGATCCCCAGCCACTCCACAGTCGTCGCAAGAATGATGCCATCCACATCCTTTAAGGTCTGTGGCAACATGGAAATGGCGTTTTTCTGCTCATATATGTTATACCGATGTACCTCTACCCGAAGTTCTATCAGTACGCTTTCCATTTTTTGAATAACGTAAAGCGTCGGATCATCCAATACGCCTCGTCCACCATAATAAATATTGACCTTCATAAAAACCTCTGCTCTTACTTATCCCTTCGTCTTTTTTCCCATTTTGACACATCTTATCTTCTTTTAATTATAAATAACATATTTTTCTTATGCAAGAAAAACCCCATCTTTCTTTTTATCTACACAAACAAATACTCCACATCCGCAAAGGTAATGCGATCCATGGGCTCCAGTTTTTTCTTTTGGGTATAAGCCAGCATGACACCATTAACAAATGTGCCATTGGTCGAGTTCAAATCTTCAATATAAAATGCGCTCTCCTGACGTGTAATCCTGGCATGATGATGGCTGACCGCAGACGAGTGCAGTTGCGCCTCATTACCGGATGCATCCGTGCCAATGCGAAATGTCTTTTCTTTGATCAAAAAATCTTCTTCCCCGGCATTCCCCTGATAGAGCAGTTGGCCCTGACAGGATGCCGGCATTTCATGCAATAGGACGGTGCGCTCTATCGGAACCGGCTCCGGTTCTACGAGGATATCTTTTTTCCCACCATGCACTTCCCGGTTCTGTGCAAACCATGACAGGATCAGTTCCTTGATGTGCTGCCCCTTTACCCTGATGGTCTCCAGTATTTTCTCGTAACTGCTTTCGTAATAGACAGACTCCTCGGGCACCATATTCTCCTTTTCTTCTGTCATCGGGGACACATCTTCATGATACAAGAGGATTTCCGGCTCCTCGTATGCGATCGTAGGTTCTTCCTCTATATAGCGCATGCCCTCCATTTTTTCTTGCAGATAATGCAGGAGGTCATACAAGGTCGTTCCCTCCTGTAGGGTCATATCATACATTTCATAACAGGTGCGCATCAGATCATCTGTCTCATGATCCACGATCGTCAGCACATATTCCATCAAGGCAGCAAACGGATTTTCATCAAAATGCCCAAAAGGACAATAACAGAGAAATACCCGAAACTGCCCCTGTCTTGCCACATAGACAGTCTCCGGGCACAGATACACCTTGTCCTCGTGCAAAAGGTATTTATGGATCTCCTCATATGCCATCGCCAGATATAAAAAGACCTCCTCCATGCTCTCATAAGTCACTTCTTTTTGCTGTAAATAGTCTTTCAGAGATTGTTTACCGGAAATGTCATACCAGAATTGTATTTTCCCATTCATTTCCATAGTATAAAAAGACAGAAGCGACCGGATCTCATTTTCCTTGAGCATCTGTTCTTCATAGTCCGATGCATATGCCTCTGCTGCGATGATCATATAACTTTCCTTATGTGTTCTTTTATAACTGATCTCCATTCCTCATCCCCCTACCTGCCAATGCCCTGCATCAGCATTTTTGCTTTCCGAAAAGATGCGACCACATCCATTTCGCATACCGTATCTCTGGCAAACGCCAGTACCTCGTGATAAACTTCATATCCCAAAAGGATCAGCATACAGACAATACCAAGGCAGATCGCCATGACCCAGGATGCCTCCACCGTATAAGACGCCGTCTGCCACATGGCTAGCCTTTTTAACCTTTCTCTTACCATCCTCTGATCTCCTTCACTCAGACATTTGCCGCTGTCGCACCCAGGATCAGGAACAAGAGATATGCGACCAGCAAAAATGGCACAAAGGGCAGACTCTCATCTTTCTTTTTTCCAAAAAAGATACATACCACGACGCCAAAGATCGCCGCCATGATAGATGCCATCCAAAGTACGGTCATATTGTCCCAAAATCCCAGATAGACACCCATAGATGTCACCAAAAAGGCATCCCCTTTTCCCACTTTTCCGTGTGAAAAGATGCTGAGCAGATACAGGACAATTCCTACTAACATACCACCACACATATCCAATGCCGTCTGTTTGCCATCATAAAAATGCAACAAAACACCTAAAATCCCGAATGCACTGATCACGACCAGATGGATCTGCCGCTTCCACAGATCCTCTACGCTGCAAATACTAAGCATTCCTACCAATCCCATAACTTTCATACTTCTCCCCCTTTGCTAATTTCCCATGCTGCACTTACTACATCCTGCCAACATAGAAAGGTCTTCCTTACGTTTGCGATAGATCGTCCGCTTCAATCCCCCACAAGACAATCTGCTGTGATAACTGTCCCCATAGTCTGTAATATACACGGTTCCCTCTTTCTTTTTTCCACTCTTGCAACTGCGGCATGTCTTATAACGATTACCACTTGTATTTCTGTATGCATCCAATTCTTTGACAGCCACCGCATGGATTGACGGATGCAGGTAAGTGCAGTCATACCGCTCATGATAGACACTGCCTTCTTTTGTTACATAAACATAACCCTGACCATCCCTTTCTTCTTCCGGGTCCCAACCGATCCATTTTCGCCAACTTGTCTTAGACTCCATATTCCAGTGATATGTGCCAAAAATCCGTATGGGAAAGGCAATGCCATACTCCGCTATCAGCGTAATGTAGTTATCCTCGACAGACGACGCATCATAGGAAATTCCCAATATTCCCCCTTGGATATAGGATGTCGGTGTAGCGATCATCTTCATTCTGGCATTACACGCCAGTGCCAGCCCTGACAGGCTGACCGCATCCTGCTCGCCACAGACTGCCGCCTTCCTAGCAACTTCTTCCAGACTGCGGTTCACACCGATCTCTACCATGGCAATGCGAAGAAAAAACAGAATGAAAATACATGCGCTGACCAAAAGTGGCAAAATGAGTGCTGCCTCGATCGTATAACTTCCCTGATAGGAGATGCAAAAGGGTGTCTCTTTATTTGGATTAAGGTCTGAAGAAAAGAATAACTTTTTCCTGCTATTTTGAAGAGATTTCATGCTAGATTGATTGTGAAAAAAAGGTTCGTTACTCTGAATTGTCTCCGGCGCAACACGGAAACATGTTTGAGAAAGAGACACCCTTTTACACCTCCTTTCTTATCAGTAATATAAAGTTTCCAGACATTCGGATCTGTATAGATCTACCCAGAGGGGCTGCATGGGCAGGAAAGCATCAAAGAGTCCTTCCCCGGCAAACGAACAGCGGATATCCATGGCATAGATCATGTGATCCATCTTTACATAGGCATAATCTTCCTGTTGCTGCATGGAGGCTTCCATCAGATCCATACAGCCATACGCCAGTTTCTTTTGTGGCAAGAGGGCAAGCAAGGCAAATAAATACTCCTGATAGCCCAGTCCTCTTTCCACCGACGTATCTTCCACACCATCCAATGCCGTCTGCAAGGATCCTAATTGGCTTTTCCACTGTGCTCTGGTCTTAAGTAAGGGGATCTTTTTCCCATCCAACAGAGCACGTAAGTCTAAAATACTCTCAACCAAAGCCCATACCGCCACAACAGCAATCTGTACCACCTGCACCAATGCCGGATTGACCGTAGCCCCTGCAATGGCTAGGGCAAATTCATATGCCTGCCCCACCATAGAGGGATCTGTCAATATGACCTCGGCATTTTGCACTTCCCGCATGGCAAGCAGGCGCAATATGACCGCTTCTAAATTTTCCCGATCACTGGGCTTCCCGGCAATCAAATACTCCACCTCGTACGAAAGAGCACGATCCAAAGATTGCTCCCTGTCAAAACAGGAAAACGCTTGCAAGACATACCAGTCAAAGCACATCCGGTCATACCCGGAGACCCCCTTCCTCTTTTCCCCACTTCCCTGACACAGCAGGCGGTCTTCCAACCTCGCAGATGTGGTAAGCGTTTTGTCCGAAACCGCGCGCCCTTGCACCACCAGCCCCAGCAATCCCTGCTCCTTGATCTGTGAAAATAATTCCAGTGGATTTTCCCGGACTTGTTCTACCGGAACTGAACTTTCTTGTTCTTCTGTCCCCCATCCGCTTTCGTTGGACCCTTCTTCTGACTTTTGCTCTTTGGCTTCCTCTATCCCCTTTTTTGCCTGCGCAACAATCTGCCCGACGTCCGGGACTTCTTTGTCATCCACCACTTGCTCTGCCTCAGAATCCCATGACCCCCAGATACCCTGTAGGATCTGTTGTCGCGCCACCTCAGCGCCTTGGCAGATCAGGGCTGCTCCCTCATCATCCGTCAGCAGTCCATAGGATATAACCTCCGCCTGCTCCGGTTCGATAGAAAACAGATCCAGTCCATGCTCCTTTTCTGATCCCAGGCAATTTTCCCATGCAAAATCAGATAGCCTTTTTTCTACATGCGCCAGATCAAAATCCTCTGTTCCATAGCCGCCGTCCAATGCCAAAATCCCATAAGTTTCCCATAGATAGGGCTGGTATTCCGAAAAAGCATTTGCCATGACGGTCTTTGTCACGCTCCTGCTTTCCAGACGCATTTCAAAAATACGCAGGGTCTCAACCATGGAAAAAAACAGACTAAATAAACTTAGAAGAATCATGCTGAAAAATATAGTAAGGCTCCCCTGTCTCATTTATACTTTTCCTGCTTCCTTGTTGATAGTTTTAAAGATACTGTTTACCAATTCCGTGATCTGCTTCTTGAAGATCAGGACCAATCCGATCAATACCACCAGGATCAAGATCACTTCTACCACCCCAACACCATCTTCTTCCATCAAAAAATCTTTTATCCTCATATATTTTTCTCCTTCTTTTGTTACAAACTTCCCATTGTCATCATGGCTGGCAGTAATAGGATCGCAATGACGATCCCCAGCATCCCAAGCATAGGAAAAAGCAACTTGACCGATGCCTCTTCTCCTGCCTTTCTTGCCTGATTCTTGCGCATCTCATATGCCAGCAGATTTTCTTCTTCCAACTGCTGCACGAGTTTTTCACTGCCCTGCCTCCTGTTCTGTTCCAGCAAAAGTGCCAATTTCTTATACTCTTTTAACTCACTCCGCATCCCCATATGCGCGATCGCCTCTCCTTCCCGCACGCCCTCACGCATTTCGTAAGAAAAAAGTTTCCACAACTCAAAGCCTGCCTGCGTTTTTCCTGTCCGCCGCTTTCTTTTTTCATAAGCCTCCGTCATCTTACGGGCAGCTTCCGGCAAAGTGATACCGGCAGATAAAAATAAGGCCAATTCATCCACAACCAAGGGATAATCTTTCTTTCGCTCCCGCCGTACCTTTGCCCGCTGTCTTTCCCTTTCTTTCCTATCGCCATAGGGCAAAAGAAAACATACAAGCAATCCTAATACGGACAAAATGGCTCCGTCCCCATTTCCGGCTTTCTTCCAATGCAATGCGATACCCGAGATCTCCTCCGGTAAAATGACATCCTCATTCTCTCTGGACTGGTCACGGATACTCTTTTGGATCTGGCGTAAAAGCCCTTCTTTGCTCTCCGCAGGACTCGGACACAGGCAAAAAGAAAAATCATAGATCTCCTCATAAGGACCACAGGACAAAAGAACACTTGCCCCCACCAAGGTATCTTCCTCTAACTCCTCGGTCTTTAATTTGCCATCCGCCGACACATAGGTATAGTCATCAAAACTCCAATCCGCCTCGACCAGACCGTCCTGATAAAGATCTGATATCTGCACATCCCTATAGATTTGATCCAACGACTCATTTTCTCCCAAAAAGTCCGCATCAATCTCCGCTATGGCATCCTCGATCCTTTTTTCTGCCTCCTTTTTATCCAGCCATTTATCTTCTATCTCCACCTCAAGACTGCCACTGTAAACAGATGACGAAAGATCCAATTCTTCTATATAGGATCCCTGCCCCATATCATCCCGCGCCAGTCTTCCGCCAAATCCCAGTCCCGCCTCATACCACTGTTGCAGACTGAGAACGAGCCCCATCAATTCCATAATCCCTAAAAGAAGCACTGCACACTTATATTTTTCATATGTCCCCTTCCCCTTTTTTCTTTTCCATAAGAAAAAAGTCAAAAGACAGATCAGACTCACAACTACTGTCTGTACCATAACCACATACTCCCCATCATTTCAGATTGCAATATCCATAATGCGCCGACTCCACAATGCCATAAGGATATAGACCAGCAGACAGGCACTCATGACCAGACCTCCTGCCAGATTGCCATACAAAACGGCAAGCAGATCTGCGGATGTCAGGCGCACATAGGCAATGATGGCAAGCGGTATCACCAGCATGACCTTCATCTCCAACTTCTTCTGTGCCATCATCGTCACGATTTCCTCCTGTAAACTCATCTTCTCCCCCAACTTTGTGGCGGTCCTCTGAATATTTCTCCCATAGTTTCCTCCCAATCTCTTGGCAAATAAGAGGATCTCGCCAAAGGCACAAGCCTCCTCCAGATCCATCTGTTCTGCCATCTCCATGTATGCCTGCTCTACTGCAATATTGACCTTTACTTTCTGGTTCATCTGATGTAGGGCATAGATCATATCTTTTCCGTCTTCTCCCAACATGGCAAGTTGTAATTCTGCCTGCATAAAACTATTTTCCAGCGACATACCCGCCTGTAAAAAACCGGAAAGCAATTCCAACAACTCTTTAAAAGCCCGGGTCTTCCTTCGCTCTTCCTTCGCCTGCTTTCCTTCCCGATAAATTCGACTGGTCAAAAGATATACAAGCGGAAACCAAAGCAGACCATACCAGGCATTGTAAAAGATCCACGCCACAAGCAGGGTCAGAAGAACAGCGATACCTACTTCCACCAGGGACTTTTTTCTTCCACCTGTCCTACAGATCGTCTGTACTTTTGATCTCTTTGCATTTTGTTTTTGAGTATCCATGCGCCTTTCACCTTCTCTCCACTCCCCTTTTCCTCAAAAGAGAAAATTGGCTGTAACTGTATTTCTCCCTGCTCGACTCCCAGTACCTCGACGATCTCCCGCACCTTGCGGCTGCCATCACGCATACGTTCCAGATGGATGATCAGATCCACCCCCGAAGCGATCTGCGACCGCAATGCCAGCAACGGTATCTCACCTGCCGCCAGTGCCATGGTTTCCAGCCGGCTCAACATATCTTTTGCCGAATTTGCATGCCCGGTCGAAAAACTCCCATCATGCCCTGTATTAAATGCCTGCAACATCTCAATGGCTTCCACACCGCGGCATTCCCCCACAACAATGCGATCCGGACGCATACGAAGCGATGTCCGTACCAAGTCGCGGATAGAGACCTGTAATTTGCCTTCCATGGTGGCATCCCGCGCTTCCAGTCGAACCAGATTTGGAACCGATGTCATTTGCAGTTCTGCCGAATCCTCTATGGTGATGACGCGCTGATCCTTTGGGATAAATGCAGACATGGCATTTAAAAAGGTTGTCTTGCCCGATCCTGTGCCTCCCGATACAAAAATGTTGTATCCGCTCTGCACTACTTGACAGATAAAGTCTGCCACTTCCTGTGATAGCGCCTGCCAGGCGATCAACTTTTCCACCGTGATCTGGTCTTTTGGAAATTTTCGGATGGAAAGAACACTGTGGTCGACCGCGATCGGTGCCAAGACCATATTCACGCGCGACCCATCTGCCAATCTGGTATCTACGATCGGATGTGATGTATTTGCCATTTTGTTGTTGGCAGAGGCGATCCGCTGGATCACATCATCCAACTTCTCATTGGAGGAAAAATGATACTTTGTCGCCTCCAGACATCCGTTTCTTTCGATAAAGATCTGATCCGGTCCATTGACCATGATCTCCGTGATCGTATCATCTGCCAAAAGGTCTTCCAAAACATCCAGACGACGCAGACCGTAAAAGATCCGATGCTCCAGTTCCATGCGATAGGCTATGGAAAGATATTCCTCTTTTCCTACATCGCAGATTTTCTGTCGGATGATGCCTAAAAGTTCCTCATCGGAAATCTCCCGTGTCATATCCAGATCCCGTAAAATTTCCTCCTGTATGCGCTTTTCAACCAATTCCATAAGCCAGTCCCTGTGCCATGACACCCTGGCGGATCATACGACGTACAAACATGCCAAGATTGCCCTGGATGAGTTCTTCCACCGCATAGGTGCCGTCCACCAGATTGCCGGCGGACATCGGAAGCAAGACCTCATGTACCTGCACTCCTGCATAATGATTCTTGGCATATTCTACAAATTTTTCCTGGCTCTTTTGGTAGTAATCTCCAGGTTTTCCCAGAACGATCAGTTCCTGACAAGCAGAGATGATCTCCTGAAAGCCCCGGATGGTCCTGCCAAACAAAAGCACGATCGTATCATAATCGCTCGCCATCAACTGCTGAAAAAATGTCATCCAGGTCTCCTTTTCTACATCCGCCATCTCTTCCGGTCCTGCAAAAGGACTGACATAATCTATGCCCATAAAGCAGTTGGTATAGGCTGTAATATCCTCTCCGTCTGCTTCCTGTCTGGTCATCAGATAGAGCAGATCGACAAAACTCCGATTTCCCTGTTGCTTTGTCAGCATCTGTAAGATGCTCAGTTCTTCCATATCCAAAAACAGAACTCTGCCACTTTCCCGATAGACCTGTGCTAAAGACAGGGCAAAAGGTAATTGCAATTCATGCGAGATCGGTGAATAGATCCCGACAAACTGCGTCTTTTCCTTTCCGGCTCGGTGCCACCAACTGCTCGTCTCCTTTTGTTGCAGGCGTTTTAACATTTCTTCTACAATCTCCATGGACTGATACTTGTAGACCATAGGCAGATGCTCATATTCGCTTGCAATGACCTCGTCACACAGATAAAACTTCTCGCGTACCATATCTTTTCCGGAAAATTCTAAGACACTTAGAAAATCCTTGCTCAAAATGCCGATAGAATACACTGCTTCGCTTGCCAAAAACGCTTCCTCCGATGTAAACGAGACGATCGTCACATCCGAAAGACATTCCATCAGGTATGCTGCAAAGGCACGCACATATGCTTCATCGCTGTCACATACCACGATACTTTGTTTTGTCACTTTAACCCCTCCCTCAATAGGCACCCTACCAATGCAAACAAAATGCAGATGGTAAAATGCAGTTTTTCTCCTCTTTCTGTGAAATAAGCAGAATCTTGCTTGTAGAGCAGGACATGGCATAAGCCGACGCACATCCCATACATACGACCTTTTAGTTGTCCTCTCAGAATCCATCGGCTAAGTCCTATGACTGCACCGATGATCAAAGAATAGATGATGACTGATAGCGCAAGATGATTTCCGAGTATAACAGATAATGCAGCAAAGCATTTGATATCCCCGGCACCCAGTCCCCGGATCAGATAGATCGGATACAAAAGCACCACCGGCCAGATCAAGCGCATCAGAAATAGAACTACTCCCCCAGATCTTATCCCCATAAGCGAAAGCATAACGCCCGCTAAAATGCCAAGTACGATCAACCCATTGGGTACACGCGTGGTCTTAAGATCTGTGCAGACCGCCGCGCATGAAAATACTATGGCTACTCCCCATGCAATAATTTTGGCTCACCTCCCCTTCCTTGCCCACAATTATTACACGATAAATCCCCCTCTGTCCATGATCTCTGCGATTTGTTTGATATTTGTCGAATTGTTACAAACTTTTTACTTGTCTTTAAGCATATGCTCCAAAAAGTTCCTGTTTTTCTACAGGTGTGGCAAGTGTTTTCCGTATAGTTTAGCCACGCATTCGATTTCGCATAGGCAGATACCTTTACTTTTTGCATTTTAGAAAATTCCTAGAAATAACGAATTTTCTCATGTATGTATAAATTTAACATTCTGACTCATACTTTGTAATAAAGAGTAAAGGGATAGAAAGTGAGGTTATTTTATGCGACTACTTACCCATACAAAAAAGACAGACCCGCAGGTCCGCCTTCTTCTCGATGATCTGACTCAGACACAGCACGACCTTGCCAATGCATACTCCAATTTAGAGTACATGACAGATCCCGATCTGATCGATTACTATATTTATCAGGTAAAAGCCGTACAGATGCGGCATAAATTTCTCTTGACTAAGGTAAAACAGTTAAATCTCTAAATCTTTGCATAGCACACCCAAAAAGAGCCTAGGTGACCAAGTGATCACTTAGGCTCTTTTCCAATCTTTTATGCGAAAAATCCACGGTTGCTTTCCATACTTCCCATGGACTCATTCAACTGCCCCCTACCGTAGGTAAGCCCTGCCGTAACCTGCTGGGCATTTCCCATCATAGGTCCGCTGGCATCCTGTTTTGCCACCTGGACAAAAGATCCCTCCAGATCACGCATGATCTTTCCTGCACTTTGGATCCTTTCGACCTTTTGCTCATACATGGCTTTTGCCAACTCTCTCTCCACAAAATCATAGAGTGCATACAGAGAATAGGAAATCTCATAAGAAAAATCCAAGGCATCCTTTAAGTGTCTGACCACCTGTCCGCACTGACGCAATGCCTTGATATAAGTATCTCCTGCCTCTTTTCCTTCCCCTGTCAGAGCCTCGATCGCCTCTTGTTCATAGGAAAAATAGATCTCATATAATACACATATCAATTCTGAGCGATTGCTCGCCACGATTTTTCTGGTAAATGTCGCGATTGTTTCTGCTGTCATACCCTATATCCTTACTGCAATAACTGAAGTGCCTGTGTTGGCAGTTCATTTGCCTGTGCCAGAACGCTGGTACCCGCCTGCTGCAAGACATTGTACTTGGTGTACTCTGTCATTTCCTCTGCCATATCTACATCTTCGATACGGGACAGGGCAGATTCCATATTTTCCTGCGTCTCATCCAAACTGTCAACCGTATAATCCAGGCGGTTCTCATAAGCACCGATCTGGGAACGGATCTGACTGATCGTTGAGATAGCACTATCCAGACGATCCATTGCCTTGGACGGTCCGTTTACCGTTGTGACATCAATATCATCAATATAAAGGCTGTCCACATCGGTTGCAGGAATGCGCACCTGCATGGTCTGTCCTTCATTGGCTCCGATCTGTAAGTCCATGATACCGATATCCGTCACTTCCAGATTGATGACACCCGTAGTAGTAGTTCCGGCTGCTGTCGTCGCGCCTGCCTCAAATCCTGCTTCCAAAAGGAGACTCATGTTAAATCCATCTGTATTGGTAATCGTTATCTTGTTGCCATCATAGGAAACTGTGGCTCTCGGATCAAATGCACTGTTTGCAGAATCCAAAGTAACCTCTGCATTGTCACCGGTCGTTACGACGGCTTTGGCATCCGGATCATTTTCCGTATTTGGAATACCTGCGCCAAAGATATCTCCGTCTTTTGACTGCTGTATCAAAGAAACGGATGCATGTGATCCATAGGCTGTAGAAGTAAAGGACAATGGCTCATCGATCTGGCTGATCGTACATTCTCCGATCTCCGCCCCATCACGCAGGGCTGTATAGATCTCTTCCTTTGTCATCTGATCTGTGATCTTGACGGTGTAGCCATTGATGGAAAGTTGTCCATTTTTACCGACCAGATCATCGACCTGGATCCCTGTATCATAAGTCGCATTGGTTGCTGCCTTATCCACGGTCAAACTATAAGTGCCCTCTGCCACACTGTCAGAGACGTAAATCCTTGAAATATTATCACGGTTCTCTTTATCAGCATAAACACGTGCATCCAAAGATCCGTCCAAAAGGCTCTTGGTGTTAAATTCTGTCGTCTCGGAGATACGATCAATCTCATCACGCAAAGATGCAATCTCCAACTGACAGGCCTCCTTTTCTTTCTGTGAGTTGGTTCCGTTGGCTGCCTGTACTGCCAGTTCACGCATACGCTGTAACATATCGGTCACTTCGCCAAGTGCGCCATCCACGATCTGAATGACGGACGTACCGTCAGAAGCATTCTGCGATGCCTGATCCAACCCACGGATCTGGGCTTTCATCTTGTTTGAGATCGCCATCCCGGACGGATTATCTGATGCGTGATTCAACTTTAAGCCGGAAGAAAGTTTCTCCATAGATGAACTCAGATTGTTCTCTGTTCCGAGTAACTGCTTATTTGTGATCACTGCTGAAATGTTATTATTGATCTTCATATCTGATACCTCGCTTTATCCTTTGCCAGTTCGTTTTCATCTGTCGCATCCATGCGGGGTTTAAAGCGGACAATCCTTTGTCACACTTTTTATATCGGTTATCTGCCCTGCAACTTAACCTATCCTTGCTGATTTTTGCAGGTCTGTCCTTATGACAAAAGTTCTGCCACTTCCCCTACAAAACTGCGGGCGATCCCATATAAGACCTTGGTCGAAACCGCATCCTGGTCTTTTGTCACAGGAAAATCTGCATCTTCTTTTTCATAGAAATCATCTACATTGGTTCCGGCATCCGTAGCATAAGCAAAAGATACCGGCAGACCGGTTTCCTCGCGCATGGCATTGGCTAAATATGGCATATGCTCTGAAAACAGTCCCGCGATATCCTCCCTTTCAAAAGCCACATCGCCGGAGATCTGACCATTTTCATAGCGGAAACTTGCCGATACAGTGCCGCTTTCATCCATATCCAGTGCCACATCGACCAGGCCTTTCTCCTCGCTTCCACGCACGATCTTGAGGGAAAGATTGCCCAGTTTATCTTCCACAAGGATCGGGATATTGTAAGTCTCGCTCTGCTCACCCATCTGTCCCAAAGCCTGGATCTGGGTCATGACCAGTTTCATGCCACGCACATCGATCGACGTTACATCTTTTTCCACCAGCATATTTTTCATGACCTTCTCGGCGGTTTCTTCTAATTTGCGCTGGGCATCTGCCATTTCCTTTGGCGTCTTGCAGGCCTCGCCGTATTCCTCGATCAAATCTCCGATCAGATCCGAGATCTGCTTTGCAGATACATCCTGACTGTCGCCGGAAGCAAATCTCTGTAAATTGCGGTAGACGCTATTGCGGTCCTTAAGCATTTCCGAAATGCCGCTCAGAAATGCCGGTGTCTGTGGCAGGTCATATTTATCCAACATCTGATAGACGGCTTCCTCGCTCTTTAGCGCCTCTGCCACCTCCTGCCTTGTCTGCTCACGCGCCATCTCCTCGACTGCTTCTTCTTCCTTAACATAAGTTGCATCCTGCCCGCTCAATGTCTCCTGCGGTGCCAGACGCATTGCCTCGAGAATATCCAGTTGGGATTTGAACTGCTCCGGTGTCAGATCCATATAAGCATCCTGACTTTCAAACTGCTTCATCTTGACCGGTGTCATGGTATCTTTTGCCTCATACAGGCAATTTGCCTGAAATGCCATCTCTGCCTGCTCGGTGATAGAAAGAGATGACCGGTCAAAAGAGTCCACCTGCCCAAAGGAATCATCGATCGCATACTCCTGTCCGCTATGTCTGGTCGACCGCACTGCCGTCATAAGATTGCGCAAGGTCACATCTTTTCCCTGCATCATCAAGGCTCCGATCGCGGCACCATCGCCCGCCTCCACCTGATAGATCATACGATAAATGCCAATGTAACTGTCGCGCTCCTCCTGACTGATGTCACCGGTCTGCTCTAATTTCCACAAAAATTTTGCATACTCGTCGCTGTCCTGTCCGGTCTTGGAGTCCCCTTGACCGGAAAGATCTTCCGCCAGGTCTGTCAGATCCTTGACGGTCAGATCCAGTGGGTTATGCCCCTGCCGGATCATCTCCATGACACTTGCCGGCTTCATCGCCCGGAACATTTTCTGCACTGCCATATCAGACTGGCGCACCTTTTGGATATTTTCTTCGGTCAGATCCATCTCGTTATATGCCAGAATGCGCACAGCACGGCGGTTTTCCTCGGTCAGTTCCATGCCCTGATCCTGTAAAATGTCATCCACATTGGCAAATGCCTTTTGTATGGAATCTCCCAGATCTTTTCTCGGTTCTGTCCAGACGGTCTCATAGCGGCTTTCAGCACTTTCAAATGCAGCAGATATCTTTCCCGCCTCTGCGCTCACCTGGCGCAGGGTCATTTCCTCCACTGCCGGTATCTGCGCTAAGAAGGCTGCCGGAGCATTGCCAAGCGTCTCCTGTGCTTCCCTGTATTCCTGATAAATGGCAAGGTTCTCCGCTGTCTGCTCCTGATCATCCGCGGAAAGCATCTGCTTTACATATTCTTCTTCCAAAGACTTGAGGGCATCTACCGTCTCCTCGATCGACATGGTATCGATCGCAATGCCCTTTTTCAAAAGGCTGTAATTTGCTTCCACACTCATCAACAGTCTTGCTTCCTGCATCTGTCTTGTGCTTGTGATCGCATCCAGTTCTTTCATCTGTTTTGCATACAGATCTTTTGCCTGCCCCATCAGACTGTAGTCCGATAAAAGCATAGCATCCCCCGGCTCCTTGCCCTCTGCCACAGCATCTGCGATCTGTTCTGCCGTAGCACTGCTCTCCTGATCCAAAGGCATCTCTAACAACTTTGCCATATAGGTCAGATTTTCTGTTGTGACCGGGATCTGATTCTTGATCAGATAATTGCAATACGTCAGATTCTCATCGGAAACCTCCATGCCTGCATCCGTAAGCATGGTCTCCAACTGCGCTTGCAGATCTTTTGGCAAAGCCTCCAGATCATCTGCCGCCCCATTTTCCGTTCCGCCGGAAAAATATGCCTGATAGACATGATCAATGGTCGGTGACAGGTCATTTTTTAACATATAACAGGCAGCCCCCAGAGACAGGTCTCCGCTCATCTCCTCTGTCTTGGTCATGGCGATCTGTCCCGCCGCAAGCGTATCTTCCTCTACCGGAAGATCTGCGTTTTCCAGTGCATGCTCCAACTGGACCTTTTGTCCCGCGTTGTCACTCATAGCCTCCAACTTGGCATCCGAAATACCGCCCATCTGGGAAATATCCGCACCGCCCTTTGCCATAGCAACCTTGATACGGTCTGTCACGGTCACAATGGTGTGTGCTTCCATATGCATAGGAGAAAATCCCTCCTCCTGCATTTTTTCGTAGTCCTTGCCCGAAGTCGTCTGGGCATAAACCGCCATCTGGTTATGTAAAAGGCTGGCATCCGTTCCCTGTGCCAACTGTTCTTCCATTTTCTCTGTGAGGGTCTTTTCCTTCAGATCATTTTTATTATAAAAAGGGGTATTGACCGAGATATTGCGCAATGTTCCTTTTACGATCTTTTGCTGGCTCTGCGCGGTATCTGCTACGGTCGCTTTTCCGTCAGTCTTTCCCACTTGCTCTATGATATCTTTTCTTCCGATCTGCTCCAGTTGCATGCACTGCCTCCTTTATCTGCTGTATTATATTTCGGTCGTCTGTGGGTAAAACTTGACCTCTTAAGGCAGGAGCAATTTATCTCCGGCACAAATATGATCTCCGTTTTCAATATTATTTTTTTGACAGATCTGGCTGACCATATCTTCGGTTCCGTAGACTTTCCGGCTGATATCGGTCAACTTATCCCCCTGCTCTACAATATAATAGCCCTGTTGCAGGTAAACATTGGTCGTTGCACTGTTATTTGCCTCGGCAGATGCACTTGCCATCGCGGTATTTCCCGTCGTATCGCTTCCTCCGCTATCGTCCTGCGTTCCCTGTGATCCATCTGCCTGCGCCAATTCCTCTGCTCCCTTGCTGATGGTCTCCTCTATCATTTGACTGCCGGAATCATCGCTGCTTCCCCCCAGAGAGGCAACTGTCTTTTGCATCTCATTCAACTTGGTATAATTTTGAAAGAGAATGCCGGAAAGTAAGACCATGACGACCAGTGCAACCGATACCGCCACCTTAGACATCTGGCTCTTCCCGCTTACCCTGCGGTCATTCATATAAGACCGATACCTCGCCAGTGCCTCTCTGTCCTGTCGGATCTCCTCATCATATCTTTTTTCATCATGCAAAAGAAAACGGTCCATTTCATCCTGTTGATCCTGCTTTGCCAACTGCTCTTTTTTCCCATGATACTCACTGAGATAGGTACTCATCAGGGCATTCTTTTCATAATAAACAAAAAATCCGTTTACTTTCTCCATAATGCCATGACGATCCATATAGAGTTTTTCCCATTCTCCATAGGCATCATACAATAAGACATTGCCATGATCTCCCGGAAAATGACGGCTGCAGATCTTCTGGATATCTTCCATGCGGGTCGGCTCGCCCAGACACTGCATTGCCCAGCCCAGGATACTCCACTGGGGGAAATATTTTCTTGCCTGCCGGTATATCTGGTCCCAGATATCCTCGGAAAAGACCGGCATACCGCCGCCAAAACTGATCTCTTCCAGTTCCATAGCGCCCTTTATGTATAAATTGGGCTGCTGCCCTCCCTGACGGATCTCTCCCAACAAAATAAAAGCATACCGTTTCTTCTGGCGGCTGCTTCCATGTAAAAAACGATACACATAATCTTCCACATACACACGGGCATCTTTTGGCAAAGTGCCGATCTGTCTTACATTTCTTGGTTCCTCAAGTGTTTTTTCTACAGGTGTGGGTTCTTTTACTATTTCTATCATAACGTTCTCCTTTTTTCTTCACGCTACCACACCCCCGTGGAGAAAATTGTAGAAATCGCGGACGCAAGAAAATTTTTTTATCCTACCGGCATAAAAAAATCACCGGGATTTCTCCCGATGATCTCTACTATAACTCTGTTCTGCCTTCCAATGCACGCAGCAGGGTCACTTCATCAATGTACTCCAGATCTCCCCCTACAGGAACACCGCTCGCGATACGCGATACCTTGATGCCTGTCGGCTTGATCAGTTTGCTGATATACATTGCTGTCGTCTCACCTTCCAGACTGGAATTGGTTGCTATGATAACTTCATCCACATCTCCCTGCAAACGCTGCATCAATTCTTTTAACTTGATATCTGCCGGTCCGATCCCCTGCATAGGTGATATAGCACCATGCAGGACATGATAAACACCTTCGTATTTACCGGTCTTTTCATATGCCGCCAGATCCTTGGTATCCTCTACCACCATGATCACCTTTTGATCTCTGGCAGGATTGCTACAGATCGGACAGATCTCGTCATCCGTCAGCGTATAGCACTGCTTACAGTAATGTACGCCCTTTCGGGCACTGACCATGGCATTTGCCAGATCTTCTACCTCTTCTGTAGGCATATCAAGAATATGAAAGGCCAGACGCTGCGCCGACTTTGCACCAATGCCCGGCAATGTAGATAACTCTGCGATCAGTTTTGTGATCTGCTTGCTATAATAATCCATGTACTCTGCTTAGAATGGTAATCCGCCACCCATGCCTCCGGTTATTTTCGACATCTGTGTCTGTGCTTTTTCGTCCATCTGACGAAGTGCCTCATTGGTCGCTGCCATGATCAGATCTTCCAAAGTCTCGATATCATCCGGATCTACGACTTCTTCGGACAATTTGATCTTTGTGATCTCCTTCTTGCCGGAAACGGTCACTTCTACAACACCGCCACCTGCGGTTGCTGTCAATTCTTCTTCCTCTAATGCCTTAGATGCTTCTTCCATCTGGCGCTGCATCTTCTGCGCCTGTTTCATAAGGTTGTTCATATTACCCATGCCACCGCCGCCTGGGAATCCTCCACCTCTTCTTGCCATTTAAAAGTCCTCCTCTTCAATTTCAATATTTGCGACCTTTGCAAAATAATCTACCGCATTGGTATATAACTGGCTGCTGGCCGCACCTGATGTATTGACTTTCACAACGATCGGCACATGTTTACCGATCGCTTCTTCCACCATAGCCTCTAGATCTGCCATCGTATCTTCGCTGGCTAAGATCGAACTATTGATACTCTTGGCTCCTGGTGGCTCATCATAGACGAGCATGAGTTGATTTTGCTCATTGACCGTCGGATAGGCACTTAAAAGTGCCTGCCGCAAAAGTCCGCTTGAACCGGAAACGATCTGTTTCCACTCACGGCACAATTTCTGCACTTCTTCCGGCATGGCATCCGGCAGGTCTTTTTTCTGCACCGCAGATGCTCCTGCCCCGGATAGACCCGGATTGACGGCTCCTGCGCTTGCCTGCTGCACCATGACCGGAACGCCCTCCTCGATCTTGTGCTCTACCACATCCAGACGGTCTACGATCGCCTCGTAATCCTGCTCCATCTGCGGTCGGCACAACTTGATCAGTGCGATCTCGATCAAGACACGTTTCTGTGATGACTGGCGTATCTGGTTGGACAGTTCTGAGAAAATGCGGACATAACGCATCAGCGTCTCATCCTCTACCATGGCTGCCTCTTCCTTTAATAATGCCATATGTTCACTGGAAACTTCAAGCACATCTTCCATATTTGTATCGCTTTTTACCAGCATAAGATTGCGCATATACCATGTAAATTCAATGACGAACTGGTTTAGATCCCTGCCCTGTACGACCATCTCCTCCAAGACACCGATCGCACCTGTGACGTCATGCTGTAAGACATGGCGGAGCAGTTGGCTAAAGATCTCATTATCCACAGCCCCCAGCACCTGTAATACCTTATCATAGGTCAGGTTTTCGCCCAGATAAAAGGCGATACACTGGTCTAAAAGACTTAGGGCATCACGCATAGAACCGTCTGCCGCCTTTGCCACATAGCGCAGTGCCTTATCCTCGACAGAGATATTCTCCTTGACCATCAACTCCTGCAAACGTCCTGCAATGGTATCAATGGAGATTCGCCGGAAATCATAGCGCTGACAGCGGGATAAGATCGTGATCGGGATCATGTGCACTTCTGTCGTCGCCAAGATAAAGATCACATATGCCGGTGGCTCCTCCAGAGTCTTTAAAAGAGCCGCGAAAGCACTTGCAGAAAGCATATGTACCTCATCGATGATATAGACTTTGTACTTGCCCTCTGTCGGTGAATATGCCACCTCTTCTACGATATCTCGGATATTTGACACACTGTTGTTAGAAGCCGCATCGATTTCAAATACATTCATGCTGCTGCCTTCCGCGATACGTTTACAAGTTTCGCACTCATTACAAGGACTGCCATCCACCGGATGTTCGCAGTTGACAGCCTTTGCCAGAATCTTTGCCACAGTCGTCTTACCGGTTCCTCTTGTCCCGGTAAAGAGATAGGCATGCCCCAGCCGGTTGGCTTTGACCTGATTTTTTAAGGCTGTCACAATGTGATCCTGCCCCTTTACATCCTCAAAATCCTGTGGTCTGAATTTACGATATAATGCCGTATAAGACATCCTCTACACCTCTTACTTCCTAATCACCAAAGCTGATACCGATCCGCTTTGCTTCCTGAATCATCTGGCAGTCAGGATCTACCATCTTAAGTTTGCCTGCCACATCTTCCAATGGGACACGCTTGGTCTGACCGTCGATCATAGCGATCATATAGCCATAATCTTTCTCCAGGATCGCCTGCGCTGCCGCAGATCCCAGTCTCGTACAGAGTACGCGGTCATAAGGGCAAGGACTGCCGCCTCGCTGTGTATGCCCCGGCACAGTCACCCTTGCTTCCGAACCGGTGCGGTCTCCGATCAGTTTTGCGATCTCATAAGAAACGGATGGGTATGGAGAATTTTCTCTCTTTTTCTTTAATTCCTTCTTGGGAAGTGCCGCATCTTCCTTGGATATCGCACCTTCTGCTACCGCAAGGATCGTAAATCCCTTGCCAGCCTGATGGCGTTTATCGATCGCTTCGACCACCTTGTCGATATCATATGGGATCTCCGGCAGCAAAATGATGTCAGCCCCGGATGCCACACCGGCATAAAGGGTCAACCAGCCAACCTTGTGTCCCATGACCTCAACGATAAAGACACGGTTGTGGGAAGCAGCAGTGGTATGGATGCAATCGATCGCATTGCAGGCAACATTGATGGCACTCTGAAATCCAAAGGTCACATCCGTTCCATAGATATCATTGTCAATGGTCTTTGGCAGATGGATCACATGCAGCCCTTCCTCACGCAAAAGGTTGGCTGTCTTTTGTGTGCCATTGCCACCCAGAATGACCAGACAATCCAGATTGAGTTTATAGTAGGTCTCCTTCATAGCCTCGACCTTGTCCAGACCGTTTTCATCCGGGATCCGCATTTGTTTGAAAGGCTGTCTGGATGATCCTAAGATCGTTCCTCCTACCGTAAGGATACCGGAAAAATCTTTGCTTGACAGCAGGCGGTAGTTGCCATAGATCAAGCCCTTATAGCCATCATAAAAGCCATATACTTCCAAGTCTTTGTCGTTCTCGCTGAGTCCCTTGACTACACCTCTCATTGCGGCATTGAGTGCCTGGCAGTCGCCACCGCTCGTCAACATTCCAATTTTCATTCGTACCCCATCCTTTCTTTTTGATCTGTCTGTATTATTTACTTGTCGTACTCACCATATTCACAGCCTGCATGGGCAACTGCAATCTCGTCGACCAGTTCCCACTCCCACTTTGGCTTTGCTCCGTCCTTGTTCAGGCGCAGATGCTTGCGGTATAACTTGATCGTACCACTGCCGTTGCCGCCATTCCACAGATGATCATGACGCTTGCTTCCATCCGGTGCTTCATAATTGATAAAAAGCATCTGGTCTTTTTTGCAGGCGATCTCCGTGCACATTTTTGACATCGGCGTTTCCTGCACAACACGCCATACGACATGATGCTTTGTCTCTTTACATTTAAACTTTGTCTTAGTCAGCGTCCATACCTTTGAAAAATTAAATTCAAACGGCTCGCCCTCATACCACATGGCTCCAAGCAATTTATTCTCCATAGCGACCGGTCCGACCTTTGGTCTGCCACCACCGATCACAAAAGCGGAGTCCTTTAATTTTTCCCCGGTCGTCTTGCTGGTCAGATCACTGCTTGCCAGCCAGACCCAAGGACTTGTGAAATCCCTGCCCCAGTTTTTATCTGCATATCCATAGGAATCTTCCTTGGAAACGATATATTCCTCGCCATTTAATACGACTTTGCCCTCGAAAGCAGTCTTCATGCCCTCGCAATGCCAGAACATCTCAAAGGCTTCTGCATCGCGGAGTGGTTCGCTGGCACCATATCCTACATTGAAAGTCAGTTTTTTATCCATGGTCAGATCCCAGTACATCTTTCCGGCATCTGACATATATTCCGGATGCGCCTGACATTCTTCCTCGGTCACATCCACCATACCAAGCGTTCTTGTCTCAGAGCAGAAGCAGTTGTCTGCACTGATCAGATAAGGGGCATCCTCTTTGACCGTCACCTCATCCCATGCAAAGAAGCGGTGCAACTGTATCGGATGCTCGCCCCATGTGCCGACCTTGACCATCATATAAGAAGGTTTGACCTGTTTCTCCTGGTTTTCCTTGGTCTGTCCTAAAATGGCTTCCTCTCCGCCAAGTGCCGGGTTGATCGTAAAGAACTCTACAAAAAAGGCTCTCTCCTCTCCGGTCTTGCTATGATGGGCTGTAAAAGAATGCCACCACCAGTCGTAGCCCTGCTCTGCCAGATTTCCATGCAGCATAAACTTATTTCGGCTGATATCCGAATGGTTAAAATTAATTTCTTCTAATTCCCTTGCCTTTTGTTTGATCTCATCCAGATTTTCAAAAATCTTCATAGAAACGCACTCCTTTCAGGTCTCTAATCTTCCTCTGTTTCCTCCGCCAGATAAAGCGGACGCTTCTTGGTCTCCAGATAGGTCTTTGCCATGTATTGTCCCAAAATTCCCATACAAAGCAGTTGTACACCCGCAATAAAGATGATGATGCAGACCATGGAAGGCCAGCCGGAAGTCGGATCACCAAAGATCAGCGTTCTTACAATGATAAAGATGATCGCGATAAATCCCACCAGACAAAATACCATTCCCATCACCGATGCGATCACAAGCGGTGCCGTTGAAAAGGCAACGATACCATCCAAGGCATACAGGAACAACTTCCAGAAAGACCATTTTGTTTCCCCGGCAGACCTCTCAATATTTTCGTATTCCAGCCACTTCTTCCGAAAACCGACCCAGCCAAAGATACCTTTGGAAAAACGGTTGTACTCACCCATGCTGAGGATCGCATTCACGACCTTGCGGTTCATCAACTGAAAGTCCCTGGCACCATCCACAATGTCCGCACTCGATATCTTATTCATGATACGATAGAACATTCTGGCAAAAAAGGAGCGGATCGGCGGCTCTCCCTTTCGGGTAACTCGGCGCGAACCTACACAATCATAGCCTTCCTCCTCGATTGCCTGTAACATCTCCGGCAAAAGTGCCGGCGGGTCCTGTAAATCTGCATCCAAAATTGCCACATAGTCTCCCGTAGCATTCTGCAGCCCGGCATAGATGGCTGCCTCCTTTCCAAAATTTCTGGAAAAGGAAACATAGCGCACACGCGCATCCTTTTTATGAAGATCCCGCAGAACCTCAAGCGTTCCATCCGAGGAACCGTCATCAATAAAGAGATATTCGATCTCTACCCCCGGTAAATCCTTTTCCACCCGCGATGCTTCCGCGTAAAAGATAGGCAGTGCCTCCTCCTCATTGTATGCCGGAACCACCATGGTCAACTTCTTTTTACCCATACTCATTTCCTCACTACTTACGGTCAAACAGAGCCATCATGCCCTTGGTAAGACCTTCCAACTTGTCCTCTGCATCTGCAAGGGATGATCCCTTGACGCCAAAGTAAAACTTGATCTTTGGCTCTGTACCCGAAGGACGCACGCAGCACCATGCATGATCCTCCAACTCATAATAGAGCACATTGGAAGTCGGAAGTCCGGTAGGGCTCTTGCTGCCGTCTGCCATGTCGGTACGCAGATCTGTCTTATAATCACGGACTGCCAACACCTTATGATGGCCGATCGTCTGCGGCAGATTTGCTCTCGCATCTGCCATCATCTGCTGGATCTGTTCTGCGCCATCCATGCCCTTTAAGGTGATGGTCTCTAAGCCCTCTTTGAAATAGCCATATGTTTCGTACATGTCCAGCATGGCATCCCACAAGGTCTTGCCTTGCTTTTTATACCATGATGCAACTTCACACAGCATCATAACGGCAACACAGGCATCCTTATCTCTGGCATAGGTTCCGGCAAGACAACCATAACTTTCTTCCAGACCAAAGACATAATGATATGTGTGATTTTCCTCAAACAGGCGGATCTGCTCACCAATGTATTTAAATCCGGTCAGGACTTCGATCAGTTTCACATCATAAGCCTTGGCAATGACCTTTGCCATATCCGTGGTAACAATGGTCTCGACCAGAGCCGGATCTTGCGGCATGGTTCCCGTAGCAGTCCGCTCCTTTAAGATATACTCTGCGATCAGCATACCGGACATATTTCCGGTAAAGGAAACATACTGACCACTTTTGGTATCCTTACAATAGACACCAAGACGGTCGGCATCCGGATCTGTGGCAAGCACGATATCGGCATCCACTTTCTTGGCAAGGGCAAGGGCAAGTTCAAATGCCTTTGGCGATTCCGGATTTGGATAGGAAACGGTCGGGAAGTTGCCGTCCGGCTTTTCCTGTTCCGGCACAACATAGACCTTTTCAAAGCCCAGTTCCTTTAATACACGGCGGACCGGGATATTTCCGGTTCCATGCAAAGGAGTATAGACGATGGTAAAATCTTTTGCCATCTCAGAAATGACCTCCGGGTGAATGGACTGTTTCTTCAGTTCTGCCATGTAGGCATCATCAATCTCCTGATCGATCTCCTGATAAAGTCCGGCTTCTTTCGCTTTGATCTCGTCCATGGTCTTTACCAGATCAAAAGAAGTCACTTTTGCCACCTCGGCTAAGATATTTTTATCATGCGGCGGTGTGATCTGGGCACCATCCTCCCAGTAAACCTTATAGCCGTTGTATTCTCTCGGATTGTGGCTGGCGGTAATGACAATACCGGCGATACAGCCCAACTGTCTAACGGCAAAGGAAAGTTCCGGTGTCGGACGCAGACTGGTAAAGCGGTAGGTCTTGATACCGTTGGCATTGAGACAAAGGGCTGCCTCCTTGGCAAATTCCGATGACATGATGCGGGAATCATAAGCGATCGCCACGCCCTTATCCTGTCCTTTTTGTGCCAAAATGTAGTTTGCCAATCCCTGGGTCGCCTGACGGACGGTGTAGATATTCATGCGGTTGGTTCCTGCGCCGATCACGCCGCGCAGACCACCGGTACCGAATTCCAGTTGACGATAAAAGCGGTCTTCGATCTCCTTTTCATCATCTGCGATGGCGCGCAGTTCTTCCTTTGTTGCTGCATCAAAGTATGGGTTTTGCAGCCAGTCCTGGTATGTATCTTTGTAGTTCATGCTTGCCTCCTATTTATATAATTATACGTTCATATCAGCGCCATGCATTGCAGACACGTTCGCACTCTTGGCTCCACGCAGCGGTACTAAATTCGTGCAAAGCACTCATTAAGTGCCGGCGTGGACTCCAAAGGTCTGCAATCGAATTATGTGGGATATTTCGCTCAAATACATCTTATTATAAAAAATCAGTCTCTCCACGCTTCTTCAACTCGTCCACGATTTTCTTCACATCCTGGGCGCGATTCTTGTCGCACACAAGGATCGCATCGTCGGTCTCGACAACGATGAGATTGTCGATGCCGATCGTGGTGATCAGGCGTTTCTTTCCATAGACAATGCTGTTTGTCGTATCAATGCCGATATGGTTGGCTGCGATCACATTGCCGGATGCATCCGCATCATAGAGAACACCCAGATTGTCCCAACTCCCCACATCATTCCATCCAAATTCCGCAGAGATCACAAGCACATCGGAACTCTTTTCCATGATACCATAGTCAATGGAAATGCTTGGAATGTTTGGATAAACACGGGCGATCGTCTCTTTTTCTGCATCCGTTCCCATGGCGTCACCAATCTCATGCAGGCAGGCTGCCACATCTGGAAGCAACTGGTCAAAAGCACGCAGGATGGTAGATGCCCGCCAGATGAACATGCCGCTGTTCCAGGCGTACTCTCCACTGGCGACATAGGCTTTGGCTGTCTCTTCATCCGGTTTTTCCTTGAATTCTACGACCTTCTTGGCATAAGCAGCATCTGTAGCATCAAACTTGATGTAGCCATAACCGGTCGATGGGAAGGTCGGTGTGATCCCCAGCGTGATCAACTTATCCTCCTGCTCAGCGATCTGAATGGCTTCTTTCAAAACACGTGTAAATTCCGGCTGGTTCTTGATAAAATGATCCGATGGGAAGATACACATGATGCCGTCACCATATTTCTTTACGATCTCTAATGCCGCATATCCAATGCAGGCGGATGTATTTCTTGCTGCCGGCTCCGCTAAGATATGGTCTGCCGCGATACGGCTTTCCGTTGCCGTACGCATTTTCGGCACCTGGGTCTCATTTGTCACAATGAAAATATCCTGCTGGTCTGTAAAAGTCGCGATACGGTCGATCGTTTCATTGACCATCAGGTCTTTTCCGCTCAAATTCAATAACTGCTTTGGCTCTTCTGCTCTGGAAAGCGGCCAAAATCTCGTACCGCCGCCACCAGCCATGATCACGCCATATGTCTTCATTCTACTCTACCTCTCTTTTTATTCTCCAATATGTCCTAAATTCTGGTTGTGATCAGTTCGCAAGTCCCATCAATATGAATGACCTTGCGCCCTGCGGAAACAAAAATACTGTCCCCTGCTCCAAAAGAAATGCTTTCCTCTCCACATGATATTATGCCATTTCCAGCCAAAATCACAAGAGAAACAAAGGATGCTTCATCTACATAAAGTGTCTGTTTTTCCCGGATCTGATACTTTTCACACTGAAAATACTTGCAAAGGCTTAACTGCTGCACCACATTTCCATCTTTTTCCTGTGGCTCCAGCAAACCAAATGCCCCCTGCTCGTAGGGTTCAAAATTCATGACATCCAACGCCTTATCCACATGGAGCGGGCGCTTCTTCCCCTCCTTATCCACACGATCGTAGTCATATACACGATAGGTGGAATTGGAATTCTGCTGGATCTCACAGATCAGGATGCCTGCGCCAATGGCATGAATGGTTCCTGCCGGAATAAAGATCACATCGCCCTTTTTGACATAGACCTTATTCAACACTTCCGTGATGGAATTGTCCGCCAGACGTTTTCGCACTTCCTCCTCAGATACCCTGCGCGAAAAGCCACAATACAGATAAGCGCCTTCTACGGCATCCATCACATACCACATTTCATTTTTACCAAACTCTTTTTCATGAACAAACGCATAATCATCATTCGGATGGATCTGTACAGACAGGGGTTTTGCCGCATCAATAAACTTGATCAGGATTGGGAAACGGTCAAAGGTACGGCTTTTCCATCCGCAGACTTTCGATCCATATTGACGGATAAATTCGCCAAAGGACTGACCATCAAATGTTCCTCCGACGATATGGCTCTGTCCATCTTTATGCGCCGACAGTTCCCACGATTCTGCTGTGATCTCATAAGGGCTTTTCTTGCCAAACTGTGTCACCAGACGTTGTCCGCCCCATAGATAATCCTTGTATGCCGGAGATAAAAGATACAGTTCCGGTAATTTTTGTCCTACCATCGGCACCTCATCCAGATGGATCATATCCCGTTCATCGATCTCCTGCCCTGTGTCGACCTCGATCACAACGACATTCTGATCTCCATCATTAAACAGTCGATGCATCTGATTGGGCAAGATATTGATACTTTCATGCTCCCGGATATGTAATAGTCTGCCATCCAATTCGATTGCAAGTTGACCTTGTATCACGGCATAGTTCTCATTTCGCTTCTCGTGAGAATGTGCCGATAAAGTTGCTCCCGGGTACATCAGAATACGCCGCACGCGATAGCCCGGTGCCTGTGCGATGATCTCCCGCATACCCCAGTTGCGATATACCATGGGACTATAGTTAAAATATGCCTCATAAGTGTCCGGTGCCTCTGCCATAATGCTCTTGATATCCTGCTCGGATTCCTTTTTGGTAATATAAATGGCATCCTCTGTATTGACCACAAAGAGATCATCCAGATCATTGCCCACGATCAACTGCCGATCGGTCTGATTGATGACCGTCGTATTCTTGCAATCACGCAATATGGTATTTTTATGCTCTTTTCCGGCGGACACACTCTCATAAGAGTGGAAATTACTGACATCCTGCCACTGCATAAAAAGCGGCACTACAGATAGATGATCTGATGTCTCAAGAAGTGCTTTTTCTATGTGGATACGTCCGGTCTTATGTATGCCGGATGGACTTTCATGCTCTTTTTCATACTTTTCCTGCCGGATCCGCAGAGTATCTTCCAATTCTTCCTGCAATATACCGTTATTACAAAGGATCATGCCACTATTCCACAAAATATCATCCTGATAGAATAATTGTTGGGCAAGCGCCTTGGATGGCTTTTCAATAAAACGGCTGACATGCTTTCCCTGATGCCGGATATATCCATAACCTGTTTTAGGTGCATCCGCCCGAACACCAAACAGAACATACTGCCCCTGCTCTGCCAGTGCCTTTGCCTGATAAAGGGCATCCGAATATCCCTCACCGATCAAAACCAAATCTGCCGGCATGATCAGTATCATTTCCTCCTTGGACAGGACGGAACTCGCCTTAAGTACCGCCGGTGCCGTACCAAGTGCCTCCGTCTCCACAATGATCTGATAAGAGATCCCCCGGAACTGGTTCATCTGCCCTTCGACAATCTCCTGGTATTCCTGATTGGTAACAATGACAAACTCATCACAAAAAGGAATATTGCGGATAATGGTCTCCTGGAACAAGGAATTATCCTGATTCAGATTTAAGAATTGTTTGGGTGCATTTTTTCTGGAAAGCGGCCACAATCGGTCACCTGCGCCCCCCGCTAATATGATTGCTTTCAATGCTTATTATCTCCTGTTTTACAATCCGTTTATTGTAAATATTTTTTCAATTTTACCGCTACCCGTTCTTCAATTTCATCCGCAATACTTTGGCATCGTTTTTTTGACATACCAGCCTGCATACCACAGGCTAACAGTTCCTGCTTTCCCGGATTTTTCCCATTGCCGTCTACTGTGGTTGTATGCTCACCATAATAAGTATTACTATATGTCAGGTCATAGGCCGGACTCAAATGCCATTTATCTTCTTTTTCATCATAAATAAAAGAGAAATTTTTAGAATGATCATCACGATTATGTGCGTAAACATTAAAGCACATGCGCCGATACATATTTTCTATGTCCTGTGTATCATCCCACGTCAAAATCTTTGTCAGCTTCATAAGTGCATGATAATCTAATCTCGGCTGCTCATAATCCAATTCTAACAGAGCTGCGGCTGTTAAAACATGCTTTTTTTGTATCATGCCATTTTCCACCACACGATCAAAGCGTTTTGTCCCAAAATATCCAGAACATAGATCTGATGGAAAAAGTCTGGTCTGGCTCATCACAATACCGCATTCTTTTGCACACAGTGAATACGCGTACTCCATCTCTCCACTATCTTTTTGATCTACATGTGCCGGAAATTTAATGATCCAATCTTCACCATCTATCTGAGTCATAATCTTCGGTCGTGCTCCGCCACTTGTCCCTCCCAACTGATATAACTCATCCAATTTCTCTGCATACTCTGTCAGCAGGATCTTTTGGCATTGTTCTGCAAGTTCATCCAGATCCATTTCCTCCTGCGCCCCGGGAAACTCATACTGTGGTCGATAGGTCAACGCCCCCATTCCCGAGTTTCCAACAATTGCCAGACGATCTAACATCGTATAATCCCCTACATCTTTCCCATGCTCACGCAATAAACGTTCCAAGAGCAAGCGCCCCCAAGCATCCGGTAAACTATCTGCAAATACTCCAAACAGTCCACCGAAATAATTCTTTTCCGGAACAAAAACCTGTTTTTTTAATGGCAAAGAAAATGGACTGATAGAAAAACCTTCTTCCAACCATGTATCGCAATAGGAAAAAGCCACCTTATGATCCGCTGTCAGCGCTAATAGTCCGACCTTTTTCTGATCGATCCATACTTCAAGACCTTCCCCTTGTCTCATTGATTACCTCCTGAATATCTTGATATGGCACATTAGAAAATAGGTTCCGCAATTCCTCTGACACGTCTAATGCCATGGCTATTTTTGTCAAAGAATATAAAGAAATCTGACCTGTCGTCTCAAATCGTTTGATAGAACCATAACTCACGCCACTCAGGTCTGCCAGTTTTTGCTGTGAAATTTTTCTGCGCTTGCGAATCTGGCACAAACGCTTTGCAAGTTTTTGATCTAATTCTTCTGCCGTTTCCCATATCAGTGCTTCCATATGATCTCCATTATCAGATAAAATATTATCTATTTACCTCAAATTTGTTCATTTATGTATAATATATTATCCATATTATCACATCAATATATACATGACAACCTAATAAAATCCCAGATACCTTCCTACCTTCTTCCCAAATATATACTGTCCTGCTTTAACCACTGCATAACTGATGCAAAGAACTGCAAATGTGCTGATAGGAAATGCAAGAAACATCCTATGTTTTAGCAAATACAAAAATAGGGGATGTATCAGGTATATTCCAAAAGAACTGTTGCCTACATCAATCATAAAGATCTCGATCCGTCTCATGCTCCGGGAGTTCTGTTTTTTTTGCTTTTCATGTGTGATATATACATATACAAGCATACAAACGCACAAGGTCACCAGCATAGCGGATAACTTAACCTGTGTCGTGGAGAGATCTTCTCTGCCAAAGGATAACCAGAATCTTCCCTCACATATTTCCAAAACCATAGTGAGAACGAGTGCTATCCCCCATTTCCCAAGCGAGATCTTATGTCGCATCTTTTGTTTTCTGAGAAGCATTCCCAAATAAAAGAAACTCATCCAGATCAGGCAATTATTGATATTGTTTGGATAGATCAGATAATGCCCCGTCAAAGCCCAGATACTCTCCCCTGCAATCGCTAAGGGTGATACCAGCAGGATACTCCAAACCGCTCTTGTTTCCATAATTTTTAATAAGAATGGCGCAAGCAGGGTAATCTGCAAATACACGAAAATATAATAATAGATGCTGCTCTGGCGAAAAGTCAAAAGATGGATCCAGAACTTACTATAATTGCCATAAACAAGACAAAGAAGCATAGACCATATCACATAGGGAATCAGCACCCGCAGGATCCTCTTTTTATAAAAGGCTTTGATATCCTTTATCTCCGGAGTCAGAAAGCCAGATAAAAACAGAAATGTCCCCACCCCGAAATTCATAAATGGGCGCATATATATCTCATAAGGATTGCCCCCGACCGTATGTATGGCTATGACAGAACATATGGCTATAGCCCGCACGATCTGTATTCTGTTTTTCATTTCTTGCGTTAAGATTACCATCAATATATTTGCGCTCATTTACGTCGTAATACGCCTTATAAATGCTTATAAGTTTACAATCACAGCCAGAAATTTCTTTGCCACGATCGCGACTAACACATTTCCTATAACAACAAGTATCCAGCCACAAAATCCATCCATCAGATATGGGATATGCATGATTCGCACCAAAAATACCGCTCCTGCAAAAGTTGGAAGATTCCACAAATATACATCAAAAGAAAGATCCGCCGCCAGACGCAAAATTCGGTGATCCGAAATACGGCGACAGACCTGAATGCCAATAAGCATAAGTATGATACCGCTATTAAGTAAAAAACTGCCAACCGTGTCCCACATTGTCCACTGCCCTATATACCAGACCAGTCCGTATAGTGCAACAAATGCCATTCCTACTGCACCTGTCACCTTCAACTCCAGTGTCTGCAGTCTTTCCACCAAACGGGCTAATATAACTCCGCAAAAAAAATCCAGATATCCCCTCCCACAGGATTTGTACAGCAAAGGCAGATTCAAAGGATGCCAGAGCAAGAAAACACCCACAAACTGTATCAGTATAAAACAAATATTTTGGAACCATGTCTGTTTTACATGACGCATTATACAGAAAAAGATCACATAGCAGATCATGATGATACTGATGAACCAGGTGGCTCCATTGATGGAATATTGATCATGGTCACACACCCAGCCGGAACTTAGCCCCAGAATACTTAGGAAAAATGCCTTGAGAGAATTCCGTCCATCGTTCAGATCCAAAATACTGCATTGTCCGTAAATTGCCCTGCTCGTCCATTGTACTGCTGCCATAAAACATACCGAAAGAATCATAGTCGGATATATTCTTTTTACCCTTCCCAGGATATATTTCTTAAATCCAACCTCTTTTCTCTGTATCCTTTTTGCATATGCATGATACATCACAAATCCTGATATGGTAAAAAAGATTTCCACCGCCATATATGCCCAGAAACACATAGCATTGAGGTCTTTTTCAATTGTCACCCCTGGTGCATATCCAAAAAGAATCAGATAGTGGTAAAAAAAGGCAATATATACCGCCGCAATAATTCTTGGTAAATTCAATTCATGATAGTAAGTTCTTTTCATGTGTTTGCGTTCTCCCTACTGTTACCAAGGACAGGATCTGGCAATGATGTAATCTCCCACTACCTTGTAGTACAATCCTTCCTCCTGACACAACTGCTCGTCACTCGTCTCAAAAATATAAAGATTGCTTTCATCCTTATTCGCTAGTGCATTTTCTGCCCTTTTATTAAACATATCCCGATCATCTCTTGCCAGATAAAAACGGTTTAAGGCCTTTCCATGATCAACACCCCATACATAAATCGGCACAAGAGCATCGTAATTACCATCGTCCAAAAAACTTCTCCATATGATCACATTCTTGATGCTTGCGTCTGCTGCCAGTTCCCTCATCTCATCATATTGATCCAGGTCGATGACTTCATCAAAATTATGGCATATATCATATTTCTCCTTGAAGCATTCATGCAGATCATAGCACTGTAACAGGATAAGAAAAGACAGGATAATAACCCCCTGACGCCTATGGAAGTTTCTTCCAATGATGATCAAGCCTGCAAACATTAGGAGCCAGACATCTATCCAGATCAATCGTCCGTAGCACCGAAAATTAGACCAGACTTTTTCAATCAAATAAGGTAAGTCAAATGAAAAAATCTTTTTCGTATTTACCGACACAACCGGACTCACTGCAACTGCAAAAGAAATCAAAGCCACAACGCCTATTGACACCTTCATGGAAACATCCTGTACCTTTTTTTCTTGTAAGATCATAATACAAATCGCAATACATACCATGAGAATACAGCCAATCCCCAGATATCCCGTACCGTCCGCCTGTCCATAGGAATACAAAGGCATATCCTGTAATAGAACCGATTTCCCCAGTGGATTGGTAAAAGTATTGAGATTAGCGCTATATACTCCCAACACATCTATATCCGTCGTCGTAACACTACCCGATGAAAAACCTCCCAAAATCCACACACAAAATAAGGCGATCGACAAATAAAGCAGCATTAAAAGAATCGGTTTTCTACAAGATTTCGTTCTAATCCAGACTGCTAAACAGATGCCGATCATCACGACACCGCACATCAGCAGGAAATACATGTGGATCGTTGATGCCAACAGCCCAAGCACAGCCGTTCTTATATATATTTTCTTTGTATCTATATAATCTTTGACAAAGATCAATGTTTCCAACGCATACAGCAC
>CAVLBP010000007.1:0-35824 GCA_963661325.1 bacterium | reverse complement strand
GATATATACCAATGAATGACACAATAAGAATGCTAATAAAACACCTTAAAAATACTAATCCTGCTGTCTCTCTAATAGTGCACTGCCCTACTACCCCATACACATAACAATATATAAGAAGAATCTTTTGTATTACCCAATATCCACTCCACACTAAAAACATTTGCAATAAATTGGATTCTTGTTTTTCTTTTATGCATAAAAAAACAGCAATATATGCTATAATTTCTGCCAACATATGATCACTGCACCCATCTAAAATCTTTAAAATTGAAATCATAACACAGAGCATGGCACCAAGCATCAACCACCACACATGCCCTATATGTTTCCTCATACATAAACGCACTCCCACCAATGCCATCATCATCTCAATCACATACCACACTGTTAATTTTTCCACCATATCACCCCTTCCGTTTATATTTCATTTCATATTCCATAATTTTATGACGACATTCCTGTTTTCTATCTCTAGACACTCTAAATCTTTTCTCTCCTATGGTTATATTCTCCATATCACTTGTGTCTATTTTTCCTAAATTTATAATATAACTACGATTAATTCTGCAAAACATGCGTGAGTCTAATTCTAACAAAATTTGTGTCATACTCTCTGCCTTACGATACACACGTCCGTTTGCATATATCTCAACCTGACTATTAATGGCTCTAATATAACTAATTTGTTTTTGCTGAATTTTGTATAATGTTCTATTTAAAAAAACCTCAATCCACTCATTACCAACAAACCGACTCATTGCCTCTCGTAATGCCTCCTCTATATCTGCATCTACAAAAGGTTTCGACAAGGAACGAATGGCTCCTATTAAAAACGCCTCCCTAACACGACTATCTACACCTGTTTCCATAATAACCTGACACCGTGGATTAGATCTTTTTATCTCTCCTCCCACCTTAATACCATCTATTTTCCCCATATCTATATCAAGAAAAACAATTTGTATTTTCTCAATTTCAGATAACAATTTCCCTGCGCTCTCATAGCAGATAATTTTCCCAGTCATGTTATTATTACTCATGATTTTTTGTATTCGTTGACTCAAATCCCTTGCTACATCTTTTTCATCATCACATATTGCTATTCTCATATTATTCTTTTCCTAATGTAATTTATAAAATAACCATCGCTCACCTTAAGGTGTAACGATGGTTATATTGTAACATACTATTTAGATTTCTGACATTACATTCCGATCAGATCAAAGGCTTCAAAAGATACGACTACCTGATAATCCCTGTGGATATTCGGATACTTGATCTGGACAGATTTTAAGGTCTGGCTGTAGTACCAGCCACTCTTTGCCGCCTCATAGTCCGCACGATGCAGGAAATGCTCCAGATTCCCGCCATCCACCTGCACCCAATATGGAGATTTCTCACGATGTACCATGTCAATATGAATATTTTCAACCGGACTCTCATAAGAGCCTGAGACGGTAAAATCAAGAGTCGTCTTTTCTCCTGCATGCATGGCAATATGGGTGTTGCAGTAAATACCTTTTTCAAAGTCAAGACTTGTGCCGTCATCATCATAGAGATCAAATTCTGCATCCTGATCCGGCACACAAAGGATCTTTAAGTCTGTCACCTTTTCGGTTGCCAGATTAAAGATCTGATTTTCTGCCATTGGCAGGATGGATCCGCTCTTTAAGAACATCGGAATACTTTCTAAGGTAACCGGGATCGTAATCGTCTGTCCGCCTTCATAGGCTTCTCTCGTCTCATAATCATAAAAGATCGTTCCTTCCGGCAGATAAATCTGTCTCTCTGTGGCTCCCTTTTCTACCACATTTGCCACAAGGAGGGAATCTCCCAGCATGAAGTCAACCCCTTCGTTATAGCATTTTCTGTCAGCCTGGAAAGCATAGACCAGCGGCTCCATAATCGGCGCACCTGTCTTGGCGGCTCTTGCCATCAGCGCATACATATAAGGAGAAAGACGATAGCGGAACTGGATAGCCTCACGGATCAGATGTTTAGTGCCACTATACATCCAAGGCTCCGTTACAGTATTATCCGTATTGGTCGAATGGATGGAAAAACGTGGCTGGAAAATACCATTTTGCACCCAGCGCACCAGAAGTTCTTCCTCCGGTGCCGTGCCATAAAATCCGCCAATGTCACAGCCCTGGTTTGCCACACCGGAAAGCCCCATGCCAAGGATGGTCGCAATGTTGTATTTCAGGCTTTCCCAGCAAGTCAGGTTATCCCCTGCCCATGTCTGTGCGTAGCGCTGGATGCCTGCATGTCCGGAACGGCATACCGCAAAGGCTCTGGTATTCGGAAATTCCTCGTGTACGGCTTCCTGAGTCAACTGGCACATAAGATTGCTCATGACCGGCTTGATCTGCCCGATCGTAGCCCCTTTTCCCTCAAAGGAGACGCGGGCATCCTTGTCCACAAGTCCCTCATATTCGCAATTGTCATTCCAGACAGAGGTAACACCATAGGATAAGAGATTTTCCTTTAAGTATTGCTTCCAGTCCTGACGCACGCTTTCTCTGGTAAAGTCAATATAATTTCCCATACCGCCCCACCAGAGACCGACTGCCGGCTTGTCTTCTTCGCTTGCTTTTACAAACATACCCTTCTCTTCCATTTCCTTTTTGTAAGGATGGGATAGGAGCATGCCCGGCTTTACATTCGGAGAAACCGTAACGCCGCGCTCAGTCATCTTCTTGAAGTGATCTGCCGGATCCTTGAACTTGTCCTTATTCCAAGTAAAAGTATAACGCTTCATACCCTCCCCAGCGTCAATCTCGCAATAGCCGGAGGACAATTGGAAGCCGTCGATCGGGATTTCTTCTTTCTTTGCCGTATCAATAAAACCGACAATGGCATCGTCGGCATCCTTTGGTAATTCCGGGTAATACATAGAAGATCCCAGATAGCCTAGGGCAGTTTTTGGTAGCATAACAGATTTTCCGGTCAGATCGGTATAGCGCGATACAATTTCCTTCATAGATGGGCCTGCGATAAAGAAGATGTCGATATCGCCGCCATCCATGCGAACGGTACTATGATGCTTGGTATAGTTGCTGTGGGATCTTCCCATATTAAAATCGCATTCCCAGGTCGTGTGATAGAAATAGCCGACTGCCTTTTTCGTCTTTTCATTCAATTTGAGATAAAAAGGGATGTGCTTGTAGAGGGAATCCGTCTTTGCCGGATTGTAGCCCATACAGTCTCCCGGTGCCGTCTGCATGAAAGTTTCCCGCTTGTTCAGTTCTCCTGATCGCTCGCCAAAACCGTAATAATCATCTTCTGCTTCCATGACGCAGGTGTGGATACGGCGCCCGTTGCTGTCACAGAGCCAACCACGATATGGAATATCCTCATGCAAAAGACTGCCCTCCGCATCAAAGATCTGTAATATAAAAGGATCTTTCTGTACGACAACCCTTAATTTCCTGCCCTGCAAAATGACTTTATCACCATCCTCTGACATCGCAGCGTCTGCAGGTGTGATCCTATGTCGGTAGTCTTTTAAGACCTGATCCATGCGGTCTTCCCATGCTGTCATGACCAGAGAATAGGATTCCTCTGCAAAATCCCCATCAAAACCCGCACGGATACGCACAATATCATCAGTCAGAAAAAGTATCCGCATTTCCACCGCGTTGGTAGAAAGTACAAAGGTATTCTCTTTCTTTTCTACCCCAAGTAATCGTTCTACAATTTTCATTCTTGCCCCTTTCCATATTTAAAACAAAATATTACTTCTCTTTTTCTTTCATACTAGCAAAGAAAGGACAGCAAATCTACACCGATTCTGCTGTCCTTTCTTGAATTACTTTACATATATTGCTATAACACTATGTCGATGTTGAAAGTTTTATATTAGTTGAGTCCCTTACGTTCAGCAAGGATTCTTACATTTTCGTCTACCTTCTTCTTAGAAAGTGGATAAAGGAATGCAAGAGACAGACCCAATACGATAAATCCAACAGCCGGGAACAGTGTTGCCACATTATAAATACCATTTACGACATCTGTGTCAAATGCAGTTGCACTTGTATATCCTACGATAGAAAGCAATAAACCGGTAATGCCGTTTGCGGCAGCCTGTCCTAACTTTCTAGCAAAGGAATAAACAGAGTAAACCGTTCCATCACTACGGATATTGTTCTTTACTTCAATATCATCAATAACGTCAATGATCATTGCCCAGCACATAATGTTGAAGAATGACATTCCGGCATATGTGATCATGTAGAGGATCACGAACACTACAACATTTGTTGTATGAATGAAGTAAGAAATGAACATGGCAACGGTACTGATGATCGCACCAATAACAGTCAATTCCTTCTTGCCATACTTTGCTGCCAGCTTGGTAACAAATGTAGTAAGTACAAGCACAACGCCACATCCAAGTAAACTACACATAGAAAGCGCCTTTGCACTGTTGAAGTAGTTTGGATATACATAGTTGTTCATTCCGGTAAGAGTCATCTGTACTACAAGGAAGATCAATGCAGAGATAACGATACCAACGAAAGAGCGGTTGGTGAAAAGTACACCGAACATCTCGAAAACATTTTTCTGCTTCTCTGCCGGCTGCATCTTTACACGCTCTGTAGAGAGGTGATAGCAGATCATATATACAACAACTGCAAGGATAGAACATACGCCGGATGCTACCATTACCTTGCTTCCGCTCAATACCTGATGTCCTTCTGCATCTGCTGTATATACTACCATTGGCAGGATAACTGCGATAACGATCTGGGCAACGGTTGCACCGATGGTTCTCCAGTTAGAAAGCATTGCTCTTTCTTCCGGCTTGTCGCTCATTGCGGATGCCATAGATCCATAAGGAATATTGACACCTGTGTAACATACAGATCCCCAAAGAATGTAGGTAAAGAACATCCAGAAGATCTTAAATCCCATAGACTTATCTGCAAAATATGGTGCGAAGATCAGGAAAGATGCTACTGCAACCGGACCTGCGAAACGGCGAATCCATGGAGCAAATTTACCCTTTGCTGTATAACCGGAACGATCTACGATCTGTCCCATAGCAACGTCTGTAAAGGCATCCACTACCTTTGCCATCATCATCAATGTACCTACCAAAGCAGCGCTTACACCCATAACATCGGTGTAGAATTTCATCATAAAAAGTGCTGCGATAACAAATGTCAGATCGTTTGCAAAGTCACCTGCTGCATAACCCAGCTTATCTCTGAAACCAAACGGTCTTTTTGCGTTTTCTTCAAACTTCGCCATAACGGCTGCGTTTTCATTATTTTTACTCATTATCCTTTTCCTCCCAATTACTGTAATAACCAGTCTAAGATGTCCTGAATGTATTTATCCCAGAAATTCCAATCATGTCCACCCTTGTCTTCTTTGTAGACCAGATCTGCCTTTTCACTCTGCAAGACATCTCTCACATGACAGTTTGACTCATAAAGAAAATCTTCTGTTCCAACTGCCTGATAAAGTTTTGGTACACATCCTTCTGCCACATCCTTATCATATAAGGCAAACAGATCATACTTGCTGCCTTCCAACTGCTCCGGATCTCCAAAAGAATCTGCCCAGGAAAACGGGTTATTCTCATTTTCCTGAATGGTAGCACTCTTATAAAGCCCGACAATATCGAGTGCCCCTGACATACTTGCCGCCTTTGCGTACAGATCCGGCCGGCTCAGACCTAAGTACCACGCTCCATAACCTCCCATGGAAAATCCCGCAATATAGGTCTTTTCACGCTCCTTACTTACAGGAAATACGCTCTGTATAAAAACAGGCAACTCCTCAGTAAAGAATGTTTTATACTTTTTGCCACTCTTTAAATCCTGATAGAATGAATTCTCTGCAGATGCCATTACTACAACCATGCCGCGCTCCTGTGCGTAGCGATCAATATTACTGTAACGCACCCAGGAAAATGCATCCCCATACGCACCATGCAAAAGGTAAAGCACCGGAAGTCCGGCTTCGTAATCATACTTTTCGGTGTGGTTGATCTGTGTGATCTCCTCACTGCTTCCCGGTGTCGGAACAAACACATTCAAAGTGATATTGCTTCCCAGGGAGAAACTGTAATAATGTGTCTCCATCAATGCCATCTCATTTCACCTCCTCTTTTCGACAAGACCTTACAAATCTTGTTCCCTTCCTTATGGACAAATACTAGCAGATGAGGAATAGCAAAACCACACCTTTTTTGTTATGTAGCGGCATATTCTTTACATATCTTGCTTTTTCGGTGTATATTTGTAGATAAAAGCAACAATTTTTCTTATGATAATGCCAAGTTTTTGGGTATTTTGGCAATAGAGGAGGTAGATTTTTCATGATAGACCGCGCTGCAATCCAAATGGAGCAGGGAGCATCCGTTGCCTGCCACCGTGTAGAAGGTATGAATGACAATATGTCACATTCCCATTATCACACTTATTTTGAACTTTATTTTCTAGAAGGCGGAGAACGTCATCACATCATGCAGGATCAGCAATATGAGACAAAGGTAGGTTCCTTTATGATCTTTGCTCCTTACATCATGCACTATTCCTTTTCCGACCATGATGTGCCCTTCAAGCGGACAGTGATCTACTTTAAGGAAGATGCCGTGGCTTCCCCGGAACTTCTGGAACTTGTCAAAAATGGCAGTGGACTCTATGAACCGGATCAGAAAACCTCTTCCAACATTCATTTTCTCCTGAATGAAATGCTAAGAGAGCAGGAACGGGATGATCTGCTTCATGAAGTATCCATGAATAATTTACTCAACTCCATTCTCCTGACCATCATGCGCCATACAAAGGCATCTCCAAAACCGGAGACCCAGAGCCGCATGGCGAAGGTAATTTCCTATATCGAAAAAAATTACCGGCATGAACTGCGTCTACAGGACATTGCCTCTGAATTCTATGTGAGTGAATATTATCTGTGCCATGAGTTCAAGAAATATACCAACCGCACCATTGTGCAGTACATCAATGCCCTACGCATCCTGCACGCCCAGCGCCTGATCACGGAGACGGATCTGAATTTTACCAAAATAGCGGAACAGACAGGATTTTCCTCACTGACCCACTTTAACCGGACTTTCAAATCCATTGTAGGATCTTCCCCGTCTGCTTACCGCAAGGTCAACCCAAAGCAAGACTAATTTACCAATCATAAGAAAAGGAGTGATTCACATGCAGTACCATGAAATCTCACCGGACATGACCATCGGTGATCTTGTAAAATCCGGTATCTATGGAGATTTTGCCAAATACATCTTTACCGATATGACACCGGATCATTGGACGTGTCCATTGAAGAACTACGGTTTTGAGAAAGTCGGATTTGAGCCGACCCTCCACCGCATGGAGGAACTGGCAGCCTCCGGCAAAAATTACGTTTATCCTATTTATGATAAAGAGACCCGGCTCTCACAGTGGGATAAGGCAAAATCTGTTCTTTTGCATTTTCCTGGTCCTAAGGCAGACCTTCCTTATGCCGTCGTGATCCCAGGAGGCGGTTTTAACCGTCAGTGGGGCTTGATTGAGGGAATGGCTATTGCAGCCAGACTCAACGAACTGGGCTACACCGCATTTGTTCTATACTATCGCACAAAGATCGAACCGGTCATTCCAAAAGCCATCGAGGATATGCATACTGCCATTCGTTTTATTGAAGAACATGCCAATGCCTTTGCAGTGCAAAAAGGACACTATATCTTAGGCGGATTCTCTGCCGGTGCAACCCTTGCCGGCGAAATGGGATCGACTAACTTTGGCTGGAAGAGCGCAGGTCTGCCGAAGCCGGAAATGATATTTTTAGGCTATACAGCAATCTCTATGCATACCTTTTATGAAACTTTTCAGATATTCCCGGCAGGACATCCTGCCCATGACGGAATGGGAGATTTTTTGCGCCGCATTGGCGGACCGGAATTCACTTGGGAAAAACTGGCGCCATACGAACTGGCTGATTTTATGGATGCCTCCTATCCGCCCGTCTACCTGACGGCAAACGAGGATGATGGCACCGTACCATTTTCCAACAGTCTTCTCATGAAAGACACCTGTCATAAATTAGGCATTCCGCACAAATGCCGATTTGGGAAAGTAGGCGGACACAGTTTCGGACTGGGAAAGGGACTGGAGGTCGAAGGATGGTTAGAAGATGCACTTGCTTTCTGGAAAGAGCAAGATGCCTAAAATCATTTTACCAGCCCGTCGATATACTTTCTTGCATTTGCCAGATCGGTAGCATCCGGGTGTCCTTTGGCTGCGCCGCCAAACCAGCCAAATGGTCCAAAGGTGTTAAATCCCTTGCACCAGAAACTGCCGATATACTTTGCCTTCTTGTCCTCGCCGATACCGGAGAGGGCTTTTTTCTCATAGTCCATATAGCGCAGGGTGCAGGTATAAACGATAAATAATTTCTGATCTTCTTCCAAGGTAAAGTCACGGAAGAAATTCAGCAGAGACTTGTGCATGGATGCTGCAAATATGCCTGACGCCATACCGATCAGGTCATAGCCGGACAGGTCGGCATTGTTCGCCTCTGCGACTGTAAAGATATCTACATTTTCATTTTCCGCCATTGCCTGTACGACCTTCTCCGTATTCTTGTGGTGCACAGATGCATAGATGATTGCTGCTTTCATATCATTCACTCCTTATTTTCCAAAATATGTCTGTATTATAGCATGAATTTTTACATGTAAATTGTAAAATCATGGATTTCTAAGATTTTCTTGACACAAACAGTAAACGACAGTAAAATAAATTCAAAACAGTAAACGACAGTAAAACACATTCAGAACAGTAAACGACAGTAAAAATATATGAGGTAGTCTTATGCAAAATCCTTTTACACTTACTTTTGGTAAAAGCCCGCTTGAACCCGTAGAACGACCGGTACAGACAAATGAGATCATTGATGCCTTCACGGCAGATCCGGTAAATCAGCAAATGTTTATCATTACCGGCGTGCGTGGTTCCGGAAAAACGGTCATGATGTCCGAGATTGCGCATCGGCTGCGTGAAAAAGATGACTGGATCGTGATCGAATTAAATCCTGCGACAGATCTTTTATTAAATATGTTGTCCAAATTAAACAGCAACGCGACCTGCTCCGGTATCATCAAAGCCGCTAAGATCAACCTGTCTTTCTTTGGATTTGGTGCAGAAATTGAAGGATCCACGCCGATCACAGATGCCGAAACAGCAATTATCGAAATCTTAGAACGCATCCGCAAAAAGGGAAAACGTCTGCTCATTACGATCGATGAAGTTACAAACAATGAATATATGCATGTTTTTGCGTCCTCTTTCCAGATATTTGTTCGTCAGGATCTTCCTGTCTTTTTACTAGCAACAGGACTCTACGAAAATATCGACGAACTACAAAATGAGAAAAATCTCACCTTTTTGTATCGCGCCCCAAAGATACAACTAAAGCCTTTAAACCAACAAGCGATTGTTACGAAATATCAGAATATCTTTGAGATCGACATTCCAAAAGCATCCGAAATGGCAAAACTGACACATGGATATCCCTTTGCCTTTCAGGTTCTTGGTTATCTGACATGGAATAATCATGGAGATTATAAGTCTATCATCAATGAATACAAACAGTATCTGAGCGAATTTGTCTATGACAAAATCTGGTCTGAATTATCACCCAAAGACCGACAGGTAGCCATAGGTATCGCCCAGGTAGAGGACGGCAAAATCCTTACTATCCGCAATTTGCTCGATATGGAAACGAACGAATTTAATCCGTACCGCAAACGCCTGATCAGAAAGGGCATCCTTTCCGGAGAAACCAGAGGATATGTTTCCTTTACTTTGCCCCTGTTTTCTGAATATGTGCTAGAAAATGCATAGAAAAAACGTCTTATCTTTTCATCGGATAAGGCGTTTTACTATTCCTATTTTGTTTTACTTTTCTTTCATCTCAGCAATATTCTTCTGTACCTGAACCATGCGGTCTTTGTCCAGTTCATAGAACTTCATGGCTACGATATTGCACAGCCAGCCAATGACCGGAAGTCCAAAACTCAAGAACATGGTCATCCAGAAGACACCGCCTACCACTGCCGGCATATATTTTCCGGAGCGCTCCAATTCGTAATCTACAACATCAGAACGCATTGCTCCTGCACTTCGTTCATTTCTTTAAATAAGCATTCCCAACGTTCCTCCGGAATCATGGGCAGCATTCTTTTTATCGTCTGTAAAGGCTCTGATAAGAGTCCCATTTCCTTTGGTGCCTCCTCGGCATATGGCATCTGCTTGGCAGCTGCGTCCATACCCATCTTTGCGATCACAGCATTGACCATAGGCATGACCTCATCCATAAATTTTTTCCCAACCGGGTGTTTCTGCACATCCACGATCGGTGTCATCAGATCAAACTTCTGTCCACTCGCTATGTACTCGTCTTCTACGGTGATCTCCTGCTGCATCAGAACGGTCGCTGCGTCCTGACAAATCTCGATCGTGTAATCTCCACCCGGAAGGCGGAAAGCATGCGCCCCCTCATCCCAATAAGAAAAACATCTTTTATCCAAGGTAAATGTCACAGTCTTGCTCTCGCCCGGCTGCAAGTCCACTTTCTCAAAACGGCGGAGTTCACGCACCGGACGATTGATGGCAGTCGCGCCCTTTTTACAGCCGACATACAACTGTACCAATGCCTTGCCTGCGCATTTTCCGGTATTCTTTACAGACACGCTGACATTTAATTCTTCCCCTGCTGCATAAGTGTCTTTTTCCACCTGTAGATCTCTATAGACAAAATCCGTATAAGAAAGTCCATATCCAAATGGGAAGCGCACCGGCATATTCCGGCTGCTGTAATAACGATAGCCGACAAAAATGCCCTCTCCATAGGTCACTTCATTGCCCTCGCCCGGCCAGGTCAGATAGGAGGACGAATCCTCATAGCGCAGAGGGAAGGACTCTGCCAAATGTCCTGATGGATTGGTCTCTCCGCTAAGGACGGACCAGATGGCTTCATTGGCTCCCTCGCCCGCCAGATATGCCTCTAAAATACCAGCCACATCATCCGCCCAAGGAATCTCTACCGCTCCGCCATTTTCCAGAACAACGACTGTATTTTTCTGCACTCCGGTGATCTCTGCGATCAGACGGTTCTGGCATTTTGGCAGTTTCATGGTATAGCGGTCAAAACCCTCGGATTCCATGATCGGCGGCAGCCCCGCCATAATGACAACAACATCCGCCTCTTTCGCCGCCGCGATCGCTTCTTTTGCCTTTTCCTCATCATAAATATCTTCCGCCGCGCTATAGCCTTCCACATAAGATACGTTCGCCCAAGCCTTTGTCACCTCCGGCATGGTCGGCACCTTATATGGATTGACTCTGGAAGATCCTGCTCCCTGATACCTTGTCTCTCTTGCAAAGCCACCGACGATCAGGATCTTCTGTTCTTTTTTCAAAGGCAGGATCTGATCTTGGTTTTTCAGCAAAACCAGGGATTCCTTTGCCAGATCTACTGCCAAGGTATGACCTTTTTCATAGTCATAAGTTACTTCTTTTTTATTGTCTTCTGCCTTTAAGACCAGAGCGACCAGTTCCTGACATGCTTGGTCTAAGAGGCTGACCTCTAACTGACCATTTTCTACTGCCTCCACGATCTCCTTGTCATGCAGACCGTCCCCCGGCATGGTAAGGGCACAGCCGCCTTTTACTGCTGCGACGCGATCATGGACTGCCGCCCAATCGCTGACCACCATACCGTCAAAGCCCCATTCTCCGCGCAAAATATCGACAAGATATTTACGGTTTTCTGTCAGATAAGTGCCATCCACCTTGTTGTAGGATGCCATGACTGTCCAAGGCTTTGCTTCTTTTACCACTTTTTCAAAAGCCGATAAATAGATCTCCCGCATAGCACGCTCAGGCACCTTGCTATTGCTGGTTCTTCGGCGTGTCTCCTGATTGTTCGCAACATAATGTTTGAGCGATACGCCGATACCTTCTGCCTGCACGGCTTTGACATAGGCTGCTCCCATACTGCCAGCCAGATAAGGATCTTCCGAAAAATATTCAAAATTTCGTCCGCACAAAGGGCTTCTTTTGATATTGATGCCCGGTCCTAAGAGCACATCTACATCCTGATCCTGACAGATCTGCCCTAATGCCTGACCCATTTTTTCTGCCACTCTTACATCAAATGAAGATCCGCTGCAACAAGCCGCCGGAAAACAGGTTGCGACACGGCTTTCATTCTTTCCCATGAAATCCTGTGTTCCCTCCTGTTTACGCAATCCGTGCGGGCCATCGGACATACGTATCGCCGCCAGCGACGGTATTTCCTTTGTCATAAACATATCTGCACCGGATGTCAGTGACGCTTTTTCTTCCAACGTCAAAGTCTTTACGATCTCTTTCGCCTTTGTCTCATACATCTTTTCCAAGCCTCCTACCTTTCTTTGGTCATATTGTTGCACGCTTTGAGACAAAAACAAATGCACACTATCACGGTGCTATCCTGTCACCGCACATATATGATATATCGTCCTGTAACTATACAAAGTGTTCGGTAAGTGCTATAATATACAAAACATTCGACATTTGATGAGCAACATGATTTAAGAAGTAATCAATGCATTTTCAGGAGGGGATCATATGGAAAAAGGACTGCAATACAAGCGCACAGACCGCGCCATCGTCAATGCTTTCGTTAAATTAGTCAATCAGGGATCTTTTGAAAAACTGACTGTGCAGGAGATCTTAGACGAGGCACTCGTCAGCCGCAATACTTTCTACTCCCACTACCGGGACAAGTACGATATTGCCGAGCAATTATTTGAAAAATACAAAGAGGATTTTCTGGAACTTTTAAAGAAGAGTTATACCAATGTCGGAAAAGAATGGGCAGGGACCGACAAGTTCGATCAGTTTTCCAATCTGCCCGCTCAGACATTTCTGCGTTTCCAGCAGGAATATGGAGACATCACTTCCGCTCTTAATAAGATCAAAACAGATAAGGTTGACATGGATCATTTCGTATCGCAACTTTTTAAAAAGCGTTACCTTTCCGCTCCCAGCAATCAGGAAAGTCTGACACCGGAACGTAATCTGGATCTGGAAGCCGAGATCTATGCCGCCGTCTACAATACCATTGCCCGTTATTATGCAGATTTTGATCCGCAAAAACCGGAAGATACAACGTTCCATATTCCCTATCTGGAAGAATCCCTCTGTCATGCCTTTTTATTTTCCATCGGCATTATTGAAAAGCACTACAAAGACAGTGCTTTCCAATATGTGATGGCGGCAGAAAAAGAAGCCAAGAAGTTAAAGGAGAATTACCAATAAAAAAGATTTATTCCATTCTTGTTGCCAGAACAGCGATACCTTCTTTGCCCGGCATCTTGATGTCAAACTTGCCACTGACACCCGTCATGGTGACTTCTCTTGTCATATTCCACATATCAATGATCTCGATCTGATACTTCTTATCTTCCGGCAGTTTCCAGGTTGCGATACCATTGCAGTGATGACCGTAGTAGCCGATATAGTAGTCCTCGCCCACATGACCGAAAGCATTGTAGTCCTTGACCTTAGAGACAATGTCCTCGACCTCGGTCGGATTTTTTGCATGCTGGACGATCGGGCTATTCTGTAACATCTGGATCTCTTCCGGTGTATGACGCTTCATGAACTCCTCAATATCAAAATTGTGATATTCTTCCCATGGCTCGATCGCTCCCGGGATGGCATCTACGATCTCTTTCAGATAAGCAATACGCTTTGGGCTTTCCCCTTTGAGAACTCCGCCCTTTGCCCACCAGAGCACTTCATCATCGGATAAGAATACCTCACCATGTGTTGCATATGCCCCTTGACAGACTGCCATCCAGAAACGGTTTGCCATCTCCCAACCGGAAATATTGCCCCAGGTCAACGGCAGGTTCCCTTCATAGCAGCACTCATCATAGCAAAGCGGCTTGCCGATTTCCTTGATCCAGTCTGCTGCTTTTTGTACCAAAATGGTCTGCACACACTGGTGGGTCACATTTTTTCTCTTGAAATCATAGAAGTCAAAGCAGTTGTGATTGCTGAGCAGATGATGATACGGATCCTCTTTTGCGATAAACTCCTCGATCGCATACCAGTCCTCCATGGTCCGGCTCATGATCAGGTCATACTCATTTGTCATGCTCCACCAGATCTGCGGAATGGCAGCCAGACGGCGGATCAGATAGTCCAGATAGATAAAGTTCTCTTCCATGCTCATGCGGGAAAATCCCCACTTATCATATGGATGGAAAAGGATCAGGTCGGACTGGATTCCCAGGTCTGCCAGTGCATAAATCTGTTTTTCCAGATGATCCCAGAAAGCAAAGCAAGGACGGTTGACATCCCATTTGCCATCGGCATCCTTTTCAAATGCATATAGTTCCGGGTCATTGTGGTTGTAGTCATAATGTTTTGGGAATACGCAGTGGCGCACCTTGTTAAATGGGGCTGTTGATAAGGTCTCCAGTGTCTGTGCGATCCGCTCCTCCTCCTGATGGCTCATGGCATAGATTGTCGTTCCAAATGGTTTGAATACCTCCCCGCCATCATAGACAAAATGTGTCCCTTCTGCGCGCACAATACCGGTCTTTTTATCCTCATTCGGCAGACATTCCAGACTGCCCTCTGCCTCCACCAGACCGCTCACACGGTAAGTATAAGTGCCTGTCAGACTTGGGTAAAATCGCACCTTGTAGTTTCCTTCCCCGGCATAAAAGCCCTTGACCCTGGTGGTCTGACCGTCGCAGGTAAATTCTGCGCTCACGTCTACCAGAGCCTGTGAGCCCTGCGGCTCCTCTCCCTTGATAGTTAGTTCATACATTTCAAATTGTTTCATGGTCTCGTCCTCCTTTTGAAATCCTTTCTTATACACATTTATCACATTACTTTTTAACGCAGGACTTTCTCCATGGCATTGCGCCAGCCCTGCCATTTTTCCTGTCGCTTGCTTTCCGGCATCTTGGGTTCATATACCTGACGCGCTCTTAAATCAAAAAGCACCTTGTCATCATAAATCCCGGCTTTTTCTCCTGCCAAAAGTGCTGCCCCGTAAGCCGATGCTTCCTGACAGGCAGATACTTCCACCTTTTTTTGCAAAATATCACTTTGGAACTGCATGAGATAAGCATTGGCTGTCGCGCCTCCGTCAACCCGGAGCACCGACATTGGCATGCTCTTATCATACCGCATTCCCTCCACAATGTCTGCAATCTGATAGGCAATGGATTCCAATGCAGCCCGCACGATCTCATTTTTTCCGGTCGTCCGGCTCATGCCATAAAGCATAGCGTGCGCATCCGCTTTCCAGTATGGTGCGCCCAGTCCGCTGAATGCCGGAACCAGATAGGTCTGATCCGAAGGATTTGCCATGCGCGCCATAGACTCCGTTTCCCCGACATCCGAGATCAAGCCCAGATTATCTTTAAGCCAGTTCATGACCGCCCCTGCATAATTGATATTCCCTTCAAAGACATAAGCGGTTTTACCATCTAGCCCCCATGCCAGGGATGTTACCATGCCATTATCCAGAATGACCGGCTGATCTCCGGCATGCATCATAACGGAAGATCCCGTACCATAGGTCGCCTTGACCATGCCTTTTTCCCGACAGCCCTGTCCGAAAAGTGCTCCCTGCGAATCCCCGATCAGGCTGCAAATAGGAATGGCTTGCTCCAAAAATCCCTCAAAGTCCGTCATCCCATAAAAAGCATTACTGTCTCTGACTTCCGGCAAAGATGCCGGATCAATGGAAAACCATGCACAGATCTCTGCATCCCATGACAGATCATGGATATTAAAAAGCTGCGTCCGGGATGCATTGGAATAATCGGTCGCAAAGGTCTCCCCCTTTGTCAGGCGGTAGACCAGGTAGGAATCGATCGTCCCCAGCGCCAGCCTTTTATCCTGCTTTGCCGCGGCAACCTCCGGCTCATTTTCCTGCAACCATGCGTATTTTGCTGCCGGAAAATAAGGGGATAAGTTCATGCCCGTCTTTTGCCGGACCATCTCTCCGACACCGCCGGATGTCTTTCGCTCTTTTTGTGGCTGTAAGATCACATTTCTCTCAATGCGCCGGCAGATCTCTTCTGCCCTGGCGCACTGCCAGACCACAGCCTTTGCCAAGGGTTTTCCTGTCGTCAGATCCCACGCCGCCGAGGTTTCCCGCTGATTGGTTATCCCAAGACAGGCGATCTCCTCTTTGGCAATGCCCGATGCCTCCACGACTTCCCGCACGACCTGCAAGGTATTCTGATAAATCTCTTCCAGATCATGTGACACCCAGCCTTTTTCATTTACGATCTGTTCATGGGGAAGATCCCGCCGACAGACCAGATCCCCTTTTGCATCGAAAAGGATCCCTTTTGTCCCCTGTGTGCTCTGATCCACCGCCAGTACATAGTGTTTTTTCATCTCTTTATCCTCTGCTATCCGATGTCAGCAAGCGCTTTCTCTACCGTTTTTGCAATGCCCTTGCCATCCATGCCATAGTAGGCAAAGACTCCCTGCGATGTCCCTGTGATGACCGGCGCATCCGGCAGTGTAATATTGATGACTTTTTTCGGGCACTCGCTTGCAACCACCTGACTGACCATGGAACCTAAGCCCCCAAACGGTGCATGTTCTTCTGCCGTCACGACCAGTCTTGTCTTTTCTGCTGCGCGGACGATGGCTTCCTTATCCAAAGGTTTCACGCAGTACATATCCAAAACGGTCGCATGGATGCCATCTTTTTCCAGAATTTCTGCCGCATCCACCATAGGTCTTACCATCTCGCCACAGGCGATCAGGGTCACGTCAGAGCCTTCCGTTATGACACTTGCCTGATCCATGACAAACGGACAATCCTCTTCGCTATATATGTCCTCTACCGGATTCCGTCCCAAAGTTGCAGTGCGGCAAAAAGAGCCCATCCACTTTTTCTGCCTTAAACTTCTCGGCGATCTTTAGCATATCGGCATCATTATAAAGAAGTCCCTCCTCGTTGATGTCGGTGATATCCACAAAATCAATGCCAAGTTCCGTCAGCCTCTGCGCGGTCAGTTCCCGATACTTGATCGCATCCGGTGCGCTGAAAATGCTGCGTCTGGTCGGCGCGTAGCCCAATTTGATATGATCCATAAAAATGCTCCTTTCCTCCGATTTACGACTTTTTCTATAAAATACCTTGTCTCTTTCTTTATTGGAATGTAAAATAAAGTGAATATAACTTTATTTTTACTTTATTTATAAATTTTGATTGGAGAAAGAAAACGATATGGGGATCACAGGAAAAGAACTGGCTGAAAAATTAAATATCTCTGCCACCGCCGTTTCCATGGCTTTAAATGGGAAACCCGGCGTTTCTACCGAGATGCGCAAGCGCATTATCGAAGAGGCTGAAAAAGCCGGCTATGACTTTAGCCGACTGCAATTAAAGAAAAATCATGCAGGCGACATCTACTGCATCATTTACCGCGCCCACAATGCCATCCTGAATTACACGCCCATTTTTTCCGAACTGACGGAAGGGATTGAAAGTGAATGCCGTCATCTGGGCTACCATTTAAAAACCTTACAGATCTATGAAAATACGGATGATCTGACACAGGTCGTAGAAGAACTGCGCATTTGCGGCTGTGTCGGCATGATCCTGCTCGGCACGGAATTATCGGCAGGCATCTGCCAGCGTTTTCACGAAGCATCCCTGCCTATGGTGCTTTTGGACGCCAGTTTCGATGCCATCGACTGTAGCAGCGTCCTCATCAACAACGTGCAGGGTGCCTATCTTGCCACAGGCTATCTGATCGACCGCTGCAACGAACAGCCCGGACACCTTTGCTCTTCCTATCCCATCGCCAACTTCTCCGAGCGAAAGACCGGCTTTCAAAAGGCAGTACGCGAACATGGTATGTCCGTCAGCAAGTCTATCTCCCATGAACTTGCCCCATCCATCGAGGGTGCTTTTTCAGACATGCTGGAGATCATTGACAGCGGCACACCGCTTGCCAAATGCTATTTCGCGGACAATGACCTGATCGCCATCGGTGCTATCAAGGCGCTCAAACTACGCGGATACCGGATTCCGGATGATATTGCCATCATTGGATTTGACAATATCTCCGAGGGACGTATTTTAGAGCCGTCTTTGACGACCATTGATATTCCAAGACGTTTTATGGGACAGACTGCTGTCGACCAGTTGATCCGCCAGATGGAAAATCCCATCAGTCACACGGTTAAATTGCAGATCTCCACATCACTCATCAAGCGTTTTTCGGTGTGACCTGTCATCGTTTCTTCCTTTTCCTATCAATTTAAACAAATTTCTTATGTAAAATTTATGTAAAGTTTCCAAGGGGCAATGGTTCTATTGCCTCTCTTTTTATGCTAAAATAGAGCAAGATAAAGATGCTCTGGGGAGGGCATCTTCTTACATTTATCAATAGGGGGTATTTTACATGAACAAAACACTCAAAAAGGTTCTTAAGACCATCCTCATCATTCTTTTGGTCTTAGTAGCCGCAGTCATTCTTTTTATCGGGTATCTGACCATCACGGAGTACAAACCAAAAGATACCGAGTCTCTGGATGTTGACGGATCTTCTTCCGAGACACTCGCCGCAGGTGATGACTTTACCATCATGACATGGAATATGGGCTATGCCGGACTCAGCGAAAACGCTGATTTCTTTATGGACGGCGGCGAACATGTCCGCTCTTGCAATGAGTCACAGGTCAACGACAATATCGACGCGGTCGTAGCACAGATTCAGAAGGAAGATGCAGACGTTGTCTTTTTGCAAGAGGTCGATCGTGATTCCAAGAGATCTTATGGCATTGACGAATTAGAGAAGATTACTTCTTCTTTGGATGGCTACAATTCTACCTTTGCCAGAAACTACAAGGTAGCCTATGTTCCTTATCCGCTTCCTACCATCGGCAAGGTCGATTGTGGTATCGCTACTTTATCTGCTTTTAGCGTAGATGATTCCCAGCGTATCTCTTTGCCATGCCCGTTCAAGTATCCGATCCGCCTCGGCAACCTCAAGCGTTGTCTCATGGTCGATCGTGTTGCCATTGAGGGCAGTGACAAGGAACTGGTACTGGTCAACCTGCATCTGGAGGCCTATGACGACGGCGAAGGCAAGGCTGCACAGACCAAGCAGTTGCGCGAACTCTTACAGGAAGAAGCCGAAAAGGGCAACTATGTCATTGCCGGTGGTGATTTCAACCAGGCATTTTCCAACTATGACAACAGTGCCTATCCGCTTGTCAGCGAAGATATGTGGACACCGGGTGTCATCGATGTGGATGAATTTGGCGACAAGTTGACCTTCGTAACCGACAACTCCACACCGTCCTGCCGTTCTCTGGATCGTCCGCTTGCCGGCAACGACAGTGATCCAAGCGTATTCCAGTATTACATGATCGATGGCTTTATCGTTTCTGACAATCTCACGATCAATACGGTTGAGACAAAGGATCTGGGATTCAAGAACTCTGACCACAATCCGGTCGTTATGAATGTGACGGTAAATAAATAAAATGTTATATGCCAAAGGCGAGAGCACAATGCCCTCGCCCTTTTTATTTACCATAGCACATCTGTAATCTTGCAAAAAGATCATCTAACAAGAGTCGTTTATCAATACCATCATACACATATATTTCCTTACCCTCCGGATTTTCCTCATAGGTCATATCGTCCCGGATATGCGGTGCTTTTTCCATATGCCGCATCTGTCCCGCAGGATTTTCCAATAGTGCAGACACCGTTGGCTGGTCGCCGATCGACCACAACTCCCCCTGCGGAAACTCCAAACGTTGTGGGACCTTCCCATAGAAATCATTCACCGCAAACATATTATCGCAAAGCCAGGCTCCAAGTTCTCCGCAAGGTTTGACTTTTGTCATCAGTTCCGGGAAAGAAATATTGATACCGCCGTAAACATTCATAGGAATCTGCCAGATTGGCACTGGCGAATCAAATAAGACCTGCGCCGCATAAATATCCTGCTGTAGGTTGGATTCCCTTCCTCCCATTCATCAAAGTCATGATAATAGACTGTGAACCGGTCTGTTGTGCCAATTTATCGGAAGCACCGGTGATAACATACATACGCAGTGGTTTATTATCCTTAAGCATTTGCATCATATTGCTTCCGGCTCCCGCCTGACTCAGAAACATCGTAAGTTTTGATGCTTTACGATAGGTCTGGTCATTTTTTACTCCTCCATTTTTCATAAAATAAAAACCCTCCTTTGTGTGAAATACGAAACAAATTCATTTCATATCTTGTATTTATCACAAAAGAAGGCTTTTTATTTATCTTTTTTGGTTATTTCTTATCTTATCTATCCCTTTTTCTATATTCTGATGGATTTTTCCCGAAGTAGTCCTTGTAACGTCTGGAAAAATATGCATAGTTAGGAAATCCCAATCCGTCGCTGATCTCCTCTAGTGTATAGGTCTCCATCTTCTGCATACGCAGTGCCTCTTCCATCTTAACCGCCAGTATATAATCGGTTATGGTCTTACCGGTCTCCCGTTTGAATTTTTTGGAAAACGCCGAGGCATTGACACCCAGTTCTTTTGCCACACTTGCCGCCGACACCTTACGATAGCGGTTAAAATGTATGATCTCGCACGCTTCTTTTACATTATTGGAATATTGCTCAGAAGGCAACTGCTTCATGACATTTCGCACGCGATTGCTATAGGTTTCAATACAATTTTTTATTTCTTCCTGCGATGTCGTTTTGCAGGATCATTTGTAACAAAATTCGTAACATTTTTCCGTAAAACATCCACCGTATGTGCCCCGGCGCCAAGCAGTTCCGGGCGTTCGCAGGTCGATAGATGATATTCGATAAATTTGGCAAACATTTCTTCCGACATAGCGTTCAACTCCCGCCGCATATAGTCCGCCGGTCCGTCTGCCGAGATTGTCTGCACATGCTCTAGTCCTGCTGCATGACGCAATGCCTCCATATCTTCCAGACGCACATAATCGTATAGATCTTCTGCTTTGGAATGACAGTGATACTCCTCATCCAGTCTCCCATCTGCCATACACTCCAACGCATGCCCCTCTTTAAAGCCATAGGTGAGCACGCCGTATTCATTCATCAGATAGGCGACTAAGATATAACCACCAGGTCTTGTCAGGCGTTTTGCCTCTGTCAGCGCCTGCAACTTATCATCAAAGGAATACAAATGGTACATGGGTCCAAACAAAAGGATCAGATCAAAACTTGCATCCGCAAAACGCTTTAACTTTCTGGCATCCCCCTGATAGGATTGGAGAGAAAATCCCTTGCCAGCCTCCCGGCATTCTGCTTCTGCTCGATCGGCATTCTGCCTCAGACGACCCAGATTATATTTCACATATTCCACCGCCGTGAGGTCATATCCCTCTTTTGCAAGTTCCACCGCATATCGTCCCGTCCCGGCACCGATATCCAGAATCTGCAAAGACATCTTCCCACCATCTGCCAAACTTGCAGTATCGGTTTCAGAACCGCTATCCTTAGCACTTTCCCCTTGCAGGATTTCCAGATACTTATGGATATACTTCATGGAAGTGATATACTCCACCTGCCCGTGCCTGCGCATCAGGCGTTTATCCTCATTAAATTTATTATAGTGAGCCGTCAACTCATCCATGCTCAGTTCATCTCCAATAATTTATCTGTCAGTTTCCGCAAGGGCACAAGCGGATCCCATTTTTTCTTAAAGAGCAGGATCCATAGGAAGATCGTTGCAAAAATGCCGATAAGTGTAACGATCATGCCCTCTTTAAAATATGCATATACATAGCGAATGTGCGTGATCCCAGCCTCAACCGTCACAAGATCATCCTTCACTCCTATGTTTTGATCCGTTACGAAATTATCCTGATATGCTATATTGGTGCATACATCCTTCTCCGCTTCGATCGTCATTCCATCCGCTTCATAGGTAATGCTAAGCGGCACGATCTCATAAGAAACATCAGTATCCGACTCTGTCATGGCAAACATCTTTTCTACCAGGGTCTGTAGTTCCGCCTGATGATCCTCAGCCAGCATATAGGGCAGGCTCATACCTATGACATGAATATTTTCATCATAGGTCGCAAAATACCCCAGTTCCAGTCCGTCAGACACAAAATTTTCTACAGTAACATCTTCGCTGCTGCTGGTCAGGTACTGGGAAACCCACTTATATGGAAGATCAAAACTAAACGTGTCGTCGCCATACTGCCATTCGGAAACTTTTGTCAAGCTAATATCCTGTATCTCAATTCCAAAGAGGCAGCCTATATCATATGTATTCTTAGGAATGCTCTTGGCATCAATATAAACTTCTGTTCCTGCATCTGCCAAAGATGTCAACAATTCCTCGAACTTTTGTTGATCACTGTAGGTAAAACCGGACAGATAGATCTTTTTGTATTGCTTGAGTTCCTCCAGGCTATAATCATCCAGATCATCACTTTCACCAGCCACAAAGGATGGATACATGTAGGAAATATACAAGGCAGACGATCCGATTGCCAGATTGTCAGCTGATATGTTCACACCAAACTGTCCATTGACTCCCTCCAGATGAAAGAGTATTGCCGCATCTGTATCTTCTACATAGGCATAGCCGTATTTTGCTGCAGCCTCCTTGATCTCCTCAATATCAAAATCCTCCTCCAGAATACTTTTCTTAAAGAGAACACTATCGCAGCCTAATTCCAGAAGATCCTGAAATGTATAAGAATAATAGCCGTACTTTGCCGCCTCTGTCATGTGAACAATATGGGATCTGGTCTTGGCTCCCTGCAGCCCCCATCCCTGCGCATAATCCACGCCATGCTCATAGGCATAATAGGAAATGTAGGATTTAAACCCACTTTCGTCAATAACACCCAAGCGGCTCTTGGTCTGATCCACCGCCTCTTCCAAAAGAGATCCTTCTTCGATCGGTTCTTCCGTCTGTAAAAAATACGGATAGGATGGCATAATATCCACAAATACCATAAGAAATGTGAGCCAGATCCAGCCTTTTTTCTTAAACTCCAGAAATCCCCATTCGTAGCAGATCAGTACATAACACATCTGCACGTATCGCAGCATCCAGAAAGGCAGTTTTTCCACCAGAGGCAAAAAGGCAGATGATGTCATAAGTAGAAAAACGAGCGCAAGGATAGCACCTTTCTTTCTTTTTCCAAAGATCAGGATCAAAACAGCAATTCCTACAAATAGTAAGCCAAAGCTTCCTGCCGTCTCTCCGGGCATACGGTCTGTAAAACTGAGGGAAGTCAGAAGACTCTGGCTCCAATCTGCCACATCACTCGAAGTAGAGCTATCACTTCCTCCCACAACATCACCCAACAAAGCCGGCAAAAGCACAATGCCAGCACATAAGAATCCCAGAACAAATGCCAGCGGACCTAAATACCATGTCCCCCTTTTCCAGCCATCCCACATACCATAAAGGCAGAAAATGATAGCACACATTGCCACTAACATCACATGGATATTGGTAAACAAAAATACCATGACAACCGTTGGGATCAGTGATCTCTTGTGTTCGATCAGGTTCGTGAAGAAATAAAAGAAGAGCGGAAGCATTCCCATCATAAGCACTCGGGCCAGATTTCCTTCTCCAAGCATCAGACGTATATTGTCCGGCAGAAAGAAATAAATGATGCCTATTAAAATAAAAATATATCTTTTTTCCCGGTTAGCGATCAAACAAAATCCGATATATCCGATGACAAATACCGTGGCAAACAAAAGATAATAAGCATAGATTGCACTGCCTGTTAAAAGATAATAAAAAGCCATGACATAGTAACAAAGGATAGGCCAATAGCGAAACGGCTGGTATCCATTGTACCAGTCTCTTGCAAAGACCGGGAAGAAATTCCCTTCCCGTATTTGATCCCCGAGAAATCTGGCTTTATAAATATGTCCATAGACATCTGCTCCCGACGGCTGATATTCCCTTAGGTAAAAAAACAGAAAGATGCCGGCAAACAGGGTGATCCCCAAAAGGATTTCAAGGGCAATATATAGTTTGTTATTATTTTTTTCTTTCTTTTTCTGCTTCATATGCCTCTACACTTTTTCTATCGGATTTTGTTTCTCTCTGTTTTTTACGACCCGTAAAAGAATGAGACTTGCCAACAACGCAACCGCAGACATAGCAATTCCCTGCTGCAAATATGGATAATAAAACTTGATTGTCGTCCTTCCCTTATTGACATAAACCTGATGCCCATTGACATCATAATCATCCGATGCAAGCATATTATCCGTACCGGCAAGTGTTGTGTTGACCTTGTCATATTCCGATGTGATAATGATCTCGTTGCGGCTCGTTTCTACTGTCAGCGGAACGATCGTATGCTCCGGCATCTCAGCCACACATTCTCCCATCAGATCGTCCAGGATCTTTCTGCTTCCCTCTTCATCCAGCGTCTGATAATAATGATATGCCAGGTTGATACCGACAAAACTGACATTTTCGTTCTCAATACTTCCGGCAAATGCCATCTGAACACCGTTTTCATACAAATATCCACTGACATTTGACAGACCATTCATACATACGGTCTTCCATTCTGTCTCACCACTTGGAAAGAGACTGCAGATCACTTCTTCATTGTTGTAATAGAGAATCGGATAGCCGTTTTCAAAATTAACCGTCTGACATTCCACTCCCAGGAAGGACTGTATGCCTGTGTAGGTATCTGTCGGTATGCCGTTAGCATCAATCAGTACCCTGACCCCGGCATTTGCCAGTTTCATGACCAGATTCTCCGCACTTGTCCGGTCATCATAGGAAAATCCTGATAAATAGACCAGTTTGTAATCCTTTAGATCTGCAAACGTATAATCATTCAGGTTATTCGATTTCCCCTGAATCATATTGACATAGGTATAGGTCAGTAGTTTCCCCGAACTTCCTATGCTGATCGCATCATAGTTGCTGACCAGACCAAAAGTATCCGGCGTATCCTGATGAAAAAGATAGTACTTTCCTTTACTGGTCACCAGTTCATAACCACTGGTCTTTGCAGCCTCTATCACATCATCCATGTCTTTTGCCAGATATTTTGTGGCATCCGTGTATATAAGCACCGTATCATTTCCCAAGAGCAGGAGACGGTCAAATAAATACGTATAATGTCTGGCATCGACAGCCTCATTCAGATCCATGACATTCTCCGATGTTGCCGCATATTGCCAGCCATTCCCGCCACTCTGTGCCACGACTCCCTGGCCATCGTCTGCCATAGTTGCGGCATAAGCCCCGCTTGCTCCATAGGTATCTCCATCTAGGAAAAACATTCTCTGTTTGGTGATCTTACGCGCCTGATCAATCAGACTTGTCTTTGCCAGAAGATCTATCTGTTCTGATGCATCATAGTAGGCCTGCCCCTGATTGACCACGATGGAAGGATATGCATCCAGCAGGAGTAGTACCAAACACAATAGATAGAAGACCTTCTTCAAGGACTTCCAGTAAATAAAACTGAGCAGGATCAGACAGAGTGCAATAGAAATATACTCCGTCATCCAATAGTAGCGGTTTCCCGGCAGGTTCGAAAGGATCGTATAGGCACTTGTCGTTGTACCCACAAAGAGTACAGCGGCTGCGAGATAGCCAGCGCGCGATTTCTTAGATCCGGCGATCGCTCCGAAAAGTGCAAGCACAAAAGCTGCCAGCCCAAAGTAATAATGCTGGTCGTTCCCCTGCAAACGATAAAAAGGATTCAAAGACTGCACAGCACTCTGAAAATAATTGCGCATGACCGTAGTATTAAAAACATTAGATCCATCTCCTTGCAGGGAAGGATAGAGCCATATACCTGTAAGGCAGATTCCCAAAATCATAGCAGGAATCAGTGGAAGAATGGCGGCGCATTTCTTATAGGAAAGCCGCGCAAAGATTCCCAAAAGAATTACGGCTATAGCCACAAAAATGCTGTAACGGACACTGCAAGCGGCGATCAGGAACTCACTTATCACAATGCCCGCAAGCACACGATTTCTCTTCTGCTCTTCAAAGAACCATGTGTATACAAAGCCCAGCATGACCGGCAGAAAGAGCATGGCTGTTGCTTCAGCAAGATTGCCCAGCAAAAAAAGTGTATGCATGTTATTCGGCATAAAAAACCAAAGGGCTCCGATAATACCAGCGGTTTTTCTGCGCCCGACCCTTTGTCCGACAAAAAGCCAAACCAGGGCACCTGCAAAATAGAGCAGCCCGACAAAAAGCAGATAGCCCATATTGACAGCACTGCCAAATACTGCCATACATGCTGCCAGAAGATAGTATGGCAAAGGCTCCACATAACGCAAAAGCTGCTCACCATTAAACCAATACGGGTCATAAAGAGGAAACCAATTGCCCTCACCAATCCCTTGTAAAAGCACCTTAGCCCGATATATATATTGGTATGTATTTGATCCTGTCGGATAATTTCCACCGCGATAAAGCATATACACGAGACCACAGGCAATAAGGACATAAAAGACTGTCATTGCCAGCATCCCGCATATCGTCTTACCTCTATTTTTCATGGTCAAACTTCCTTTTTATGTGCAATCCTGTCAACAACAGCCTCTATTTCTGTGTCTATACTCTCTTTGCGGCGCCTAGCCAGTGTCTCCTTAAATTCTTCATCATCCGAAAAACTGATAATATAACTTCTGGTCGGCGTCTCGCTGCTTTCCATCTTGATCAGTTTTGCATCACCTGTCTCTACAATATCCCGAATATCTAAAATAAACTTCTCGGACATATTCTCCAATGTCGGGATCAGGGTGTCAAAAGGCTTGAAGTCATTCATAACACCATTTTGATACTTGGCAAAATATTGATTGATGGATCTCTCGTATGTATTAAACTCCACGAATTCGTCATTTTTTATCATAATATCGATCGTAAATTCCCAAGTATGGGGATGAGTCTCACCCTGCACACCATTGATGATAATATAGTGATTCGCATTCAGATAAAATTTAAAACGGTAGGTACGGTTCAATTGTAATGCCATGTCTTACCACTCTCTTTCTTCTGCCTCTAAACATGCCTGTGTTATGGTTTTTTTGTTCTCCTTGATATCATCCATGCACCGGATCTGATCAGTCACTCCCACATGATAGAGAACCCTCCATGCCATTTCATAGGTGTAATTACACATCAGCAAAATAATGCCGGTATCGCCTTTCTTAAACCGCAGAATCTCGTCATCCAGTTTGGTCATGGAATCTGCCAAAAAATGCCTTGCATCTGCCTCTGTCTCAAAATGCAAAAGTGCGATAACTGCCTGATCCACATCATTTTCATCCAACTTCTCAGCAAACTGTAGGATGGACTCCGTCTGATACAGATTCAGCCTTGTATCATAGGCATCTCGTTCCTTGGCTTCGTGTTCCAGCCGGTCAATATGCTGGTTCTGCAGTTCCAGACGTCCCCGCAGCAGATTGTTGTCCAGTTCCCTCTTTTTGATCAGCATTTCCGCCATCATAGCTACCAAAAGAACCACCAGCAATATAACGATAACATAAATGTACATGCTGATCCGGGTGGATAAAAAGTCATTATTGTCCAAAATAACTGTCTCATCTGTCAAAAGACACAATGTGTACTGTGCGTCATTGTAGGAAAATATCACCCCGGATGCAACATACCGCGAGCCATCCATACGAATCAAATCATGTGTTACCCGGTTCAGACGCAGGGACTTTACAAATTCATCCGCAGAACCTGTATCATAGAACTGGTCCAGCGTTGTTCCCTGATATTTATCCGTCTCCGTGATGTTCTTTACAAAAAGAATATTGTCTTCCTGTGACAGCGTCCAGTAATGGGTATTCCCACTATCCAGGGTTTCAATGATATCCGATATGATACTTTCTTCCGTACCGTCTTCCTGCAGATTGATCTGATCCAGAACCAACTGTACGTAATTATCCTGCTGGGTCGCATATACATTCATGATCGTTGTAGTGTAACGCTCCATCATAAAATAGCCCAGCGCAGACATGGCTGCAACCAACAGGAGGGTAGCGATCAGGATCATCTGAAACTTTTTTTCCAGTTTTTTGATGTCCGTTTTTTTATTCTGCCACTCCGCAGTCCTGCGCAGTTCTCTTTTTCTCAACTTTATGCCTCCCTTATATTTCTCTTAGTTCACTCATCTTCCATTCCTGCCACATTGACAAAGGCACGGAATTTAGCAATAACTCCACGGATTCCGGATGTATTTTCCATAAATTCATCCTGCAATGCCTGTTTTTCTTCTGTAAAGTTTCGCGTTTTCCACGCACTGCTTGTATTGATGCTGTTAATAATACCGATAAATCGGATAAAAAATACCAAAAGGTTAAAAAAGGGCAACAAAAATACTATATACCACTGCTTTTTATAGTATTTTTTCAATTCCCGAAATGGCCGCAAAAAAATAACTGTCGAAAAGAAGTAAAAAAATCCGACAACAAAATAACCAAGAAAAAGGATAGCAATGGAAAAAAGAACCATCCGCATGGAATAATTCATAAACAAAAGACAGATCATTGCCAGATACCAGATCATGCGCGGAAATGCAAAGGTATGATCGTAAACAAGTGTACGCACTGTTGGATCTGTCAGCATACGGCTGCATTTCAGCTTATCCTTTAAAAACATGGACGATACTTCCAGACTGCCTCGCTGCCAACGCTGCCTCTGTGTATATAATTTGTTCATATCATCGATAGGATCCACGAAAAAGATGGCATCCTCACAGATCTGTACCTTTTCCTTCTTGTTATAGCGCATCTGGAAAGTCAGTTCCGTATCCTCACATATGGTGTCCGTATTGTACATATGTGAGTTCAGAACAGCAGACTTACGAAAGGCAGAAAAAGCCCCGGATAAAGTGTAGATCGAATTGGTTTCTGATGCATAATTACGGCCCGCCAGAAATGCCTGTGCATATTCCATAAATTCTGTCTTGCGTAAAAGCCTTGGAAAGATCCATGGGTATTCCTCGATCAAACGCGGTTCGATCAGGATTGCTCCCGTCATAACCTGAATGGTCGGATCTGCCTCAAATTTGGTGATCAGATTCCGAAGGGCAGATTTTTCCAAAATACCGTCGCTGTCAATATTGATGATATATTTTCCCTTACTGTTAAAAAGAGCCATATTCAAAGCCTTGGACTTGCCCTGTTCTGCATTGAGCCATTGCATAATCAGCTCCGGATACTTGCTCTGACAGTCACAGAAGACCTGAAAACTATTGTCTGTGCCCTTATTATTGACCAGATAAACATTGATACGGTCATTGGGATACTCGCTCTCATAAATGGATCGGATACAGGCCTCCAGGGTTCCCGCAGAATTGTAAACCGGGATCATCAGTGTGATCTCCGGACAGAAATCCAGTTTCTTTTCCTCTGACTTTCTCTTGCGCACATGTTTACGGATCAGGATAAAAATATTGCCAATCGCCGGCACCATTTCCATGATAAAAGGAATGATAATCCACGCTGCCCAGAAAAGAAAAGAATTTAAGAGGCTATTTATCGTGGCCATATGCAAAACCTCCTACCTTTTGCCGAATGATCTGAGCCTTTGTAAACACAAAGAAATACAGTATAACCGTCAGCACATAGAATATCAATCTGCCCACGATAGTATGCGCCACATGATAAGCTCCGACGCCCTTAAAGTAAATAATGGTACAAATGGCGGAAATCCGGATAGCATTAGCAAAGATAATGTATAAAAGTCCAAATATCCCCACAATGATCCGTTCAAAAATATTGTAGGCTTCAAAGAAGATCAAAAGGGATAAAAACGCCATGATCTCCAGAATGCCGGAACACTCGAAATCGATCTGCAGGGTAATAGACCCGTCAGAAGCATTGACAAAGAGAACTCCATATTTAAATAATGCCGTGTACATACCCGTGGCATCACCAAAAATGCCAGCCACAGCAGCAACTACCTCCGCCAGTGGCTGGGTCAAAAGGGGTCTGAGCCATACCATCATAATGATAAAGATCCCGCAGCTGCCCCAGAAGTACTTCCAGGCCTTCAACTGCGCCTTATGCATCAAATAAAAGGTATAGACCCAGACGCCAATGATAACCAATCCTATAATGTTTCTCATGCTAACCTTCCGCTACGTTTTTTTCGATACAACTGTGCAGCCACCACAACAGCAAAGCAGAGTATGATGCCAAGTACCGGTCCTGTAGATGTACCGCCGCAGGTCACCCACTGCCCCCAGCCAATACGCGGATACATAACGTGGAAAGTCTTGATATCCGACTGCTTGATATGCCAGTCATAGGCTCCACAATCCCGATGCGTGATATTGACAACCTTGACCAGAGTCGGAATATCAATATAATACTCCATCTGTGCCCTGCCGGTCTTATCAACATGGATATATGCTCTGCCATAGCAGTAGGTAGGGCAGTACTTATCATCCGGATTGTTGATATTACTTGCAGATCCTACATAAGCCATATCAAAGATATAATATTCGTAATCTCCGGGACCCAGATTAACCGCCTGATTCCACCACTCTACGTTGCCATTGGCATCCACACCACGCAGGGTAAATTTGATGCAGTCGTTATCACCATAATAGGTATAGCGGTTATTGCCATTGATGCACAGGTAAATGTAATTGAAAGCATCATAATAATAACCGGCGTAATAGTCTACATAACCAAACAGGACATCCCCATCCGAATACAAGGCTGCCGAAGAATCTGCATATGTATTATAACCAATGGAGGTTTTCTTATAGCCTTCCCAATCCGTAAAGTCATAATCATAGGTAATCTTTTTTAATTTGCCCTCTGTCGTATCTTCTTTATCAATGTCCGGTGACTGATTAATCATCCCTTGAGTAATGTAGCCCATGGATTCATCGCCCATGATACCAAAATTCAGGGAAGTGATCGTACTGTTGTAGCCCTGCAGTTTTTCTACCGGAACAGCAATCTCATACTCATGATTACTGTAAGACATATCGAGGTCATAGGTCTCATTGTTGGCATTCAACTGTGCCCCATCCTTTGTGATCATGATCGATGTTTTGGATCCATCATTCAATTCCAGAAAATAATTTCCATTATTACGTGAACCCACCTGGGTCCCACAGCCTTCCCAGTCATCCTGCTCGCGCAGATAGAGATAAACATAATCACCGATCCAGATAGCTGCCCCTTCTTTTAGAGCACTCGCCGGATTCTGGATCTTTTGCACACTATTCCAGTCCGAAAAATTACCATCAATGACAATACCATTGGTTGCGGTTGTTTCTGTCGTATCTGTCCCATTGTCGCCACTTTTGTCTGTGCTTTCCTCCGTATCTTGAGTAATATCCTCCGTAGACGGCTCAGACGAACTTCCATTGCCATATCCGGTCTCTGTATCCTGATTCTTCAGGGCACTTGCCCCATCGATCGTCGGAATATCACTGCTGGCAATAGATTTTCCTGCGTAGGTCAGTGTAAATTCCTCCGACGGGAACCAGGATCTTGGAATGGCAATTTCTGCAAATGCTGAATCTACATTATAGTCTGTATTGCCTCCCTCAAAAACTACCTGTCCGGAAGATATGCTCTGCCCCCAGGCATCCTTTAGCGCATACGATCCATCACCACTGCTATAATCCTGACTGATGTAGATGGTAGAATAGTTGCCATTATAATACTGGCTATCCGTATAAGAAATACCAACCTGTGTATTTCCGACTGCCTCACCATAGTTTCCGGTCGGATTCTGTGCCACATACAGATACAGATAAGAATCTGATACACAGACCTTCCAATCACTGACTGCCCCATCCGATGAGCCACGACTGGCAATACTGCCCCAGTCAGCATTATCGCCATCGCATACAATACTGTCTGATGCCTTCACATCACTGAACTGTCCCGGCAGCAAACAGACCGCCGTTGCAAGTGTCATGCTGCCCGCCAATATGAATGAAATGATTTTCCTACTCCTCATTTATACCACCCTATCTCAAAATTGTTATGGTTCTGTGTTTTTATACCACGGTTATCGTCATATGTCCACCGTTTTCTAACCCTTAACCTACCTTTATCCCAACTTTTTCCATGTATTTCTGGAAAGCAGGATCATAATCGGGAAGATTTCCAGTCGTCCTGCCAACATATCAAAGATCAATACTACTTTTGATAGAATGCTAAAATTGTGATAGTTGCAGGTCGGTCCGACGCCATCCAGACCCGGTCCAATATTGTTGAAACACGCGATAACAGATGTCATAGTTGTTGTCAGACTCTTACCATCCAGACAGACAACCAGAAAACTAACGATCATAATCATAACATAAGCGATCAAATAGGTATTAAGATTATCCAGCACCTTCTCACTGACAACCTGTCCATTGTTTCTGACTACCAGGATCTTTTGCGGTTTCAGTGTTTTTTGCAGATTGCGGCGCAGGTTCTTGAACAAAAGCAGGATACGTCCACACTTAAAGCCACCGCCGGTACTTCCCGCACTCGCTCCACAGAACATGAGGATGATCAGGATCGCCTTGGAAAAGGTCGGCCAGAGATCAAAGTCCGTGGTAGCAAAACCGGTGGTCGTAATAATGGTCGCCACCTGGAAAAATACCTGCTGGACAGTCTCTCCCAGACTGTGGAACATAGATCTGGTATTGATGGAGATCAGAACCACGCTGGCAAAGATTAGCCCCAGATAGAGTTTCAGTTCTTCGTCCTTTAAAACATCCTTTACCTTGCCCAAAAGAAGCATATAGTAACAGGTAAAATTGACACCAAAGAGGATCATAAATACCGTGCAGACATTCTGGATATAGACGCTATATCCCGCCATACTGTCATTTTTTATACCAAAACCACCCGTGCCGGCGGTTCCGTATGCCGTACAGATCGCCTCAAACGGCGACATGCCGCCCAAGAGCAAAAATATAAAACACAGGATCGTCAATACCACATACAAGGTATATAGGATTGTCGCTGTCTGCCGCATACGCGGTACCAGTTTTCCCACATTGGGACCCGGGCTTTCTGCCCGGAGCAGATGCATGGTAAATCCATTTCCCTTGCCGCTGGCTGGAATAACTGCCAAAAGAAAGACCATAACTCCCATACCGCCCAGCCAATGGGTAAAACTACGCCAATAGAGCATACCGGCTGACATCGCCTCCACATCCGTAAGAATGGATGCTCCGGTCGTCGTAAACCCGGAAACTGTCTCAAAATAGGCATCAATAAAGGCCGGAATCTCACAGGAGATAAAAAACGGCATACATCCAACCAGAGACATGATCGCCCAGCCAAGTCCTGCGCTGACAAGACCTTCTCTGGCATAAAACCGCATCTCTGCCCTGCGGCATAATGCAAACATCAACAGCCCCACGATGAGAGATCCCACGATCGTGGCCATAAATGCCGAGGCAGATATTTCTTCGTCCCGCACCATACTGATGATCCATGCCGGTATCATAAAGATCGCCTCAGTGATTATCACGAGGGACATAAAGCGTCCCACCATTTTATAGTTCATAACAAACCTCGTTACTCTAATTTATACTATGCAAACATATCATTTAATGTGTGAAGAACCACATCTCCGTTCGTTACAACGACCAGGGTATCACCAACGTCAAAGGTCGATTCTCCATCCGGGATAATCGGCATTTTTCCACACGTAATACATGCAATCAGGACATTCTTGCGCAGCTGCAGTTCCTTTAGCGGCTTGCCGCAGTTTCTGGTCTTTTCATCCACACGGAATTCCATTGCTTCCATCTGTCCCTCTGCAAAAGAATGTACGGATAATGCCGCACCTGTGGTATTTTCCATAGCACGCACATATCGCACAATCTGATTACAGCACAACTCTTTCGGGCAGACAACGCTTCCCAAGTTCAGAATATCCTGAATCATGGAATTCTCGGTATGGTCTACTTTGGTGACAACCTGCTCGATATTGCAGTTTTGCGCATAAAGGGAAATGATCATATTCATCTCATCATAACTGGTCATGGTCACCAGAGCATCACACTGTTCTAAGCCCTCGCTTTCCAAAAAGGTCTGACTGCTGGCATCTCCCCAGATCACCGATACCTCCGGCAGATATTTGGCAAGTTCCACACAGCGATCCCTGTCCTTTTCAATCAGATGGACATCGATACCCGCCCGCGATAACATCTGTGCCAGATAAAAACTGACCTTTCCACCGCCACACAAGATCACGCGCTTTGCCTTGTGGGTGATGATACCGAGATTTTTCAAAAGGCTTGTCAGTTCCTTGGCTGCCGCCGTTACATAGATACGGTCGCCCTCTTTTAAGACGAAGTTGCCATCCGGAGCACTTACCACACCATTTCGACGCACGGCACAGACCAGCACCTTGCTTCTTACAATAGAATTCAGATCGTTCAAAGCCACGTTACAGAGTTTTGAATTTTCCTTGATCTTTAATTCCACGATCTCTGCCCTGCCACGTGCAAATGTGTCCCTTCGCAAAAATCCCGGATATTTTAACAAGCGATCGATCTCCAATGCAGCCTGTCTTTCTGGATTCACTGTCATAGACAAGGCAAAGGTGTCCCGCATTTTATAGATTTGATCGCCATACTCCGGATTACGGATACGGGCGATCGTGTGGATATTTGGATTCATGCCATGTGCTGTCATACAACACAAAAGATTGAACTCATCCTTTCCCGCCACTGCGATCAGAAGATCCGCCTTGCGGATATTTGCCTGCTCTAATACTTCCATAGATGCACAGTTACCCTGCACACTCATGACATCAAAGCGGTCAGAGCAGGCCTCCATAACCTGTTGATTGTTATCGATCAACGTAATTTCATAACCTTCTGCCAGCAATTTCTTCGTCAGCATACAACCGACTTTTCCGGCACCAGCAATGATAACCTTCACTTTCAACTCCTCCTAGGAAACAAAATTCGCTCTTACTCCAATATAGTTTTATATCACTTGTCCCAAAAAGGCAACTGTTTTATCGGTCTTTGGCTGGAAACCACTCCAAAAAACATGCGAAAAGACGATTTTTTGCATATATTTCCTCTGAAATTGTATTAAACTAACCTTATAGAAATACTTTATTTACAAGGATAATGATATTATGAAGATACTGATCTGCGATGATGAAACCTATATACGAAAAAACATTTTGCAAATTCTCGCACCACTTGTTGCACAATACCCTTCTTTAAAAATAAAAGAATGTGATAATGGAGAAGATGTGCTTCATAGCGAATTTGATTTATTGATTTTAGATATAGAAATGCAAGGCATGAGTGGAATTTCTGTAAAAAATGCATTAGAGCAAAGAAATACGCCCTATAAAATTCTATTTGTAACGAGCCACGACGAACTCATGCCATCCGCTTTTGGAAAGAATGTTTATGGATTTGTATCTAAACCGATTGACTGCCAAGTACTACTCACACAAGTAACTCGACTATTAGATAAAATTGAAAATGAGCAGGAGAAAATCTTTATCCGAGGTCATTCACAAGAATTGCAAATGTTATATTTACGAGATATAGCATATATAGAAGCCTCAAAACAATACACCATCATTCATCTGGTGGACAAACAATCTCTTTTCTGTGATGAGTCCATTAGTCATTGGGAAGATATTTTGCCACAAGATAAATTTGGTCGATGCCATAAGTCTTACATTATCCATTATGCTCAAATTGATAAATTAGGTGATGAGATTCTTCTTTTTAATAAGGAATCTATCCCTATAAGCCGTCGTCAGAAAAGTTATATAAAAGAAC